>NZ_QSBK01000001.1:80270-212448 GCF_003465685.1 Collinsella sp. AF04-24 | reverse complement strand
TCCGGTTCGACGAACAGCCGATCGTGTCAAATGTGGTCTAACAGAGCCTTTTGAAATGGCCATCTAGTCTACTTTGCTGCGAGACGGCTTGCCCAGAAACTGCAAGCACATAACGACGTTCAACCAACAGATTGCTGCAAGGAGGACAAGCGTGCAAGGGGGGGCAGATTACATTTGGCACCACTTGCGCCAACGGACGGGATGCGGAGCGACTGTGCAGGTGGATTCCGGATCGCCGCTTCCTCCGTCCCCCAGCGAATCAAAACAAGTTGCGGTGGAATAGTTCCTGTTTGATGCTTTAACCAGCAAAAACAGGAACTATTTCGCCGCAACAGCAAAAGCCCGCGCTGGCAACAAATGTCACCTGCGCGGGCTTGGTGGGCGCTCACAAAGGCACGTTACAGAGGCCCACGTCAGTTATGGATTACCGAACGGCACCGGCACGCGACGCCTCCGTCGGCTTACCAAGCGATGAAGCTTGCCGCAGTCTTAGACTATCGGCGCAATGCCGGCAAAGTGCAGATACAGCGAGATGACCGCCACGACAATGACCACCGCTGCGATCAGCTTGTCGTGCAGGTGCGGAAGTACCGGCTTACCGCGACCTCGCTCGCCCAGCATATAAACGGGAATGGCCGGAGCAAAAAGGATCGTCGTGATCATGACGCCCTGGAGGCCCGTCGACCACACAAGGAACAATGTGTAAATGAAGCCGAGCGTGCCGAAGAATCGCGCCTTGCCGACGCTTGGCGCATGCGGTCCGTCCAGATGCTCCTTCTTCCAACCAATCACCATGTAATAGGCAGCCGAGCAGACATACGGAACCAGAATCGTGTTGACTGCGCAGCTATAGAAGAACTGGTAGGTGCTCGCCGCCACATACGACACGATCAAGAAGAGCTGCGTAATGCCGGAGCTCACGAGAACCGTTACCACCGGGGCGTCGTGCTTGTTCGTCTTGGCAAACGCCAGAGGGAAGGATCCCTGGCGCGCCGCCTCGAACGGCGTCTCGGACGCAATGATGACATAGCCCAGCAGCGCGCCGACCAACGAAAGGATAACGCCAAGGTTTACGATGGCAGCACCAACCGGACCGATTGCGCACTCGAGAATTCCCGCCATGGAGGGCGTTGCAAGCTGTGCCATCTCCTCGCGCGGCATAATGCCGAGCGACAGCATCGAGATGATCAGATACAGCGTGAATACAGCCGCAAATCCGAGCGCCGTCGAGCGGCCGACGTCACGCACGTACTTAGCACGGCCCGAGATAACGACAGCGCCCTCGATGCCCGTGAAGACCCAGACAAGGGCAATCATGGTCGAGACAACCTGCTCGCCAAAGCCAGGACCAGCCGGCTCTCCCCAGAAGTTGTCCATAAAGATATCGACGTTGAACTTACCCAGGAGCACGATACTCAGCACAAAGAGCCCCAACGGCACCAGCTTCGCCAACGTGACGATTGTGTTAATGCCCGCAGCCTCCTTAACGCCACGAAGCACAAGGGCGGTAAGGAACCACAAAAACACGCTGGCGCAGACGATAGAAAGCAGGTTGTTACCCGCGCCAAACGCGGGGAAGAAATAGCCCAGCGCGCTAAACAGCAAGAGCGCAAAGCTCACGTTGGAAAGACATGCGCTGATCCAGTAGCCCCAAGCGGAGTTGAATCCAATGTAATCGCCAAAACCGGCCGCAGCGTATGCATAGATGCCGCCGGTCAGGTCGGGACGGGCCTGAGACAAACCGTTGAACACCATCATCAGCGCAAAGACGCCAATAAAGCAAATTCCCCACGAGACGATAACCGCACCGGTATTTGCCCCGCCTGCTGCCATATCGCCGGCAAGCGAAAAGATGCCGCCACAAATACTGGCGGTAATAACCATCATGGTCAGACGAAAGAGATCGAGGCCATTAGGGTCGATAATCTCTTCATTTTGAGCTTTAGAGGCCATTGTATGTGCACCCCCTTCATCATGTGATCGAACGAAAGATGGCCCGGACGTCCCGAATCGGGTGCCGGGCCATCGGTCAAGCGATCATCAGACTGTTACAGCTATCGCGTTAGAAGCGCAGCGACAGGCAAGAAAGGCCGCCGTCGACCTTGCGATACTCGGAGGTGTCAACGACGAGTGTCTTGTAGCCCAGATCCTGCACGGCCTTGAGCACAGTCGGATAGCCCTCGGCAACGATGACCGTACCGTTGACCCAGATGCAGTTTGCGCCGTACGCCTCGTCCTCGGGCACGACGATCTTGTTGTACTGGGCAAAGTCGGGCTTATCGATGAACTCACCAGAGACGAGCATGTTGTTGTCCTCGATGTAGTTGACGCCCGTCTTGAGGTGCAGGACCTCCTCCAGCGGAACCTCAGAACCCTCGAGGCCCCAGCCCTCGAGAATCTCGCAGAACTGGCGAATGCCCTCTTCGTTGGTACGAGCGGAGCGACCGACGTAGAAATGGTCACCGACCATCATGACGTCGCCGCCGTCAAGCGTGCCCGGAGAAACGATGTGCTTGACATGCTCGTCGTCAAAGAAGCGACGGACGGCCGGCTCAATCTCGTCCTTCTCGCCGTTGCGGCTATCGGCGCCGGGGTTGGTAATGATGGCGCCGCAGCGAGTGATAACGGCCGGATCTTCGACGAAGCAGCTGTCGGGATACTGCTCGAGTGCCGGCAGCACCGACACGTCAACGCCGCACTGCTCGAGTGCGTGCTCGTAATCGTAATGCTCCTCGATAGCGCGCTCGTAGATGGGCTGGCCAAGCTCGGGAGCGCTCGTGATGCCATTGCTCAGGGACTTGCCGGGACGACGGATGATGACGTGGCTGAACTTGGTCATGATGATCCTCCTTGGATCTCATAGTACTGAGCGGACTTCCTTGCGTCCGCCTTCCTTCCGATGGCTTTATCTTAGGGTGTCTTTGCTGTTTTGTATATTGCATACAATCCCGAACGGTAGATAATCCTCGGTAAGCGTATTCCTGCTTATCGGCGCAAAGTAGCACGATTTAGCTGGTCGTTCTATAATTCGACTGAGCTATTCAAGCGAAACGTATTTAATTTTAGAAATATACCGTTAAGGAACACAAGCTCATGGAAACGCTCAGAAGGCCCCTGAAGGACCACGTATACGACTATATTTCGAGCCGTATTGACGCCGGCGAGTTGTCCGCCGGCGACCGGCTGAGCGAGCAAGCGATCTGCGATGCCATGGGCGTGTCGCGCACGCCGGTCCGCGAGGCGCTCATCCAGCTGGCAAGCGATGGCTACCTGGACAATCTCCCCCGCCGCGGATTCCGCGTCCGTGGGTTCGATCAGCAAAACGCCG
Source organism: Collinsella sp. AF04-24 (assembly GCF_003465685.1). Classification (NCBI taxonomy): domain Bacteria; kingdom Bacillati; phylum Actinomycetota; class Coriobacteriia; order Coriobacteriales; family Coriobacteriaceae; genus Collinsella; species Collinsella sp. AF04-24. The sequence goes on along the minus strand of NZ_QSBK01000001.1, from coordinate 209,120 downwards.
TTGAAGTCTTTGAGATTATGGGGCCGCTCGACGGGCAGGCCGCATATCTCGCCTGTCCGAACCTAACCGACGATGACATTACGCAGCTTAAATTTCTCGTCGGCTCCATGGACCTCGCGATCCAAGGCGGCCTCATCCGTAAGTACGACGACATTCAGCGAGACTTTCACCTTACGTACTTCAACCGCTGCGGCAACGACCGTCTGCGCGACATGATCTCGCAACTCGAGCGCTGCTTTATCAAGCGCGATTACGAGACTGTCGACCAAGAGACGGCGTGCAAACTGCTCAATAAAGCCAACAGCGAACATGCTCATATTCTTGAGTTGTTCGAAGCACGAGATGCGACGGGCGTGCGCGACTACGTTCGCGATGTCCATTGGAACACGGAAAACGCCCAGTTCACCGTCTGGTAGGAAAGCAACAAGGGACGACGTCGGTCTTAGACCTTAGCGCCAGCACCGCCCAAACTGATCCGCTTTCCTCCGTCCCCGAGGGATCATTCTTTTGGCAGCCAAGACAACGCCGATGTTTTGGCGCAGACAGCGAAAGCCCGTCAGAGCGAGCAAGGTGCCTTGAAACGAGACGGCATTGACCTTCTGTTCATGCCGCCGAAGTTGAAAGGCAGATTGCCGCTCTGGCGGGCTTGCAGCGTCAAGTGGTTACGGCGTTTGGTAAAACGCCGTAACTAAAACCTGTGGCGTTCCAGGAAGCGGAAGGCCAGGCGGATCCAGGGACGGACGGAAACCTGCTTGTCCTCGTTGTCGACCGCGGTATTGGCGTTGCCGAGCGAAAGGCCGTGACCGCCCTGGTCAAAGACGTGCATCTCGCATGCAACGCCCTCCTCGGCCATGCGCTGCGCAAACGGATAGACCTGCGCGATCGGCGCCGTCTTGTCGTCGGACACGCCCCATACAAAGGTCGGTGGCATCTGACGCGAAACATGCGTGGTGGGGCAGATGTCGGCCAGATGCTCGTCAGTTGCCTCGCCGCCCGTCACCATCGACAGGTAGTCGTTGAGCAAATCGCGCCCCGTCTTGCCGCCCGTCTTGGGCACACGCAAGTCAATGCGCGGATCGCGCGTCTGCATGTCGCGCACATAGGCAAAGTCGAGCAATGGATAGCCCAGCACCACGGCATCGGGACGAATGTCGTCCGGACGCGCCCCGGCAAGTGCCGCGAAGGGGCCGGTCTTCCACTGTGTTGCCAGCGAGGCGCAAATCATGCCGCCAGCAGAAAAGCCCACGACGCACACGCGTTTGGGATCGACATGCCACTCGTCGGCATTCGCACGCACCGTGGCGACCATCTTGGCAAGATCTGCCTGCGGGTGCGGAAAACTTACGTCACCCGTGCCGCTCGTCACATAGTTGAGCACAAAGGCCTGGTAGCCGTGATCCAAAAACGCAAACGCCACGGGATCCTGCTCATGCGGAGCGATATGCGTAAACGCACCTCCGCCGCAGATAATCACGGCAGGGCGACGGCCATTCGGTTTATCGGGCAGCGGCTCGGCACCCAGATACGTAAAGGTCGCCGGATAATCCTCGGTCGGTTCCTCGCCCCACAGCGCATGGTTCTCGACAATCATATGTGCTCCCTTCGCGCAAATTATGCGCACTCTTTTTTCGCATCTAAGCGTACCCCAGTTGGGTGCAGGACGCAGAAACTCTCCGGCAATAAGTTTCCCTCCAACTGATATATCACATAATCCCAGCTCAGAGGTATCGCTGAGCAGCGTAGAATAGGGGGCGTTGACCAAGCCGCGAAACACATATGAAACGTTTCCGGCAAACCAGACGCGCGATATGCGCCTATTTAAGTTGGAGGCAACTATGGGTCTGCTCGATTCGCTTAAGTCCACCTTCACCTCGACCGGCGAGGCGTCCGTTCCGCCCGCAGCAAGCTTCGCCACCCGCGAAGGCGTCATCTATGCCCCCGTCAACGGCGTGCTCGTCAACCTGGACGAAGTTCCCGACGAGACGATCGCCTCGGGCATGCTTGGCCAGGGCTATGGCATCGAGCCCATTACCGACACCATCTATGCGCCCGCCAACGGCCGCATCGGCGCCACCACTGTCACCAACCACTCCATTGGCATGATCACCGAGGACGGTCTTCGCGTGTTCATCCATGTTGGCCTGGGCACCGTGGAAATGAACGGCAAGGGTTTTGCCCGCTTTGTCGAGATGGGCGATGTGGTCAAGGCAGGCCAGCCGCTCATCAGCTTCGACCGCGAGGCCATTAAGGCCGCTGGTCACGAGGACATCGTGACCGTCATCGTCTCCGAGCTCGATCGCCTTAAGAGCATCGACCATGTCGGCGAGTCTGGAACGCTTATCGGCGGCAACCCGCTCGTCAAGCTTGGCGACCCGCTGCTGGTGGCCAAGACCAAGTAGTCGCGCCCCGCGCCGCACAACAAATAGACAACACGCCAAGCGCCCACGGTCATTTCGCCGTGGGCGCTTTTCATTTGAAAACGTCCCGTCAATGCCTTATCCGTATAGTCCAAATGAGCCGAGCTGCTAGAATATCGAACTGTATGGATAACTATCATTCAACCGTTATGGGAGGATACGTGAACCGCACCAAAATCGCGCAGCTCTATGCCGATGCCGAGTCGCTCGGCGGCCAGACTGTCACCGTCGCCGGCTGGGTCAAGTCCGTCCGCGACATGAAGAACTTTGGCTTTGTTACGCTCAACGACGGCAGCTGCTTCCGCGACCTGCAGGTCGTCATGAACCGCGAGGCGCTCGACAACTACGACGAGATCGCCCACCAAAATGTCTCGGCCGCACTCATTTGCACCGGCACCGTCAAACTGACCCCCGATGCGCCCCAGCCCTTCGAGCTTTCTGCCACCTCCATCGAGGTCGAGGGCACGAGCGCCCCGGATTACCCGCTGCAGAAGAAGCGCGCAACCGTCGAGTTCCTGCGCACCCAGCAGCATCTGCGCCCGCGCACCAACCTGTTCCGCGCCGTGTTCCGCATCCGCTCTGTCGCGGCTGCCGCTATCCACCGCTTCTTCCAGGAGCAGGGATTTGTCTATGTCAACACCCCCATCATCACCACGAGTGACTGCGAGGGCGCCGGCGAGATGTTCCGCGTGACCACGCTCGACCCCAAAAATCCGCCCCTCACCGAGTCCGGCGAGGTCGACTGGAGCCAGGACTTCTTTGGCAAGCATGCGAGCCTCACCGTGTCCGGCCAGCTCAATGCCGAGAACTTTGCCATGGCCTTTGGCGACGTGTACACCTTTGGCCCCACCTTCCGTGCCGAAAACTCCAACACCACGCGCCACGCCGCCGAGTTTTGGATGATCGAGCCCGAGATGGCCTTTGCCGACCTTAACGACTACATGGATAACGCCGAGGCCATGCTCAAGTACGTCCTCAAGGACGTTATGGCAACCTGCCCCGACGAGCTCAATATGCTCAACAAGTTTGTGGACAAGGGTCTGCTCGAGCGCCTAGACCACGTGGCAAACTCCGACTTCGCCCGCGTCACCTATACCGAGGCCGTCGAAATCCTGGAGCAGGCCGTCGCCTCCGGTCACAAGTTTGACTACCCCGTGAGCTGGGGCATCGACCTGCAGACCGAGCACGAGCGCTTCCTGACCGAGGAGCACTTTAAGCGCCCGACCTTCGTGACCGACTACCCAGCCGAGATCAAGGCGTTCTACATGCGCATGAACGAAGACGGCAAGACCGTCGCCGCCGCCGACTGCCTGGTTCCCGGTATCGGCGAGATTATCGGCGGCTCCCAGCGCGAGGAGCGCCTGGATCTGCTCGAGGCCCGCATCAAGGACCTGGGCATGAATCCCGAGCAGTACAAGTACTACCTTGACCTGCGCCGTTACGGTTCCTGCAAGCACGCCGGCTACGGTCTGGGCTTCGAGCGCTTGGTCATGTATCTGACCGGCGTGGGCAACATCCGCGACGTCCTGCCGCACCCGCGCACCGTGGGCAACGCCGACTTCTAATCGTCGGACGCTAGCTCGCGTCGCCACACGCCAACGCTCATCGCACAAGCGCCTCTCGACATCGGTCGAGAGGCGCTTTTTTCAACAGCATCCGTCAAGCTTTTGGCAAGTTTTTGGTCAGTTGAGCAGGGCTGTTGAAAACTCGACCCGCCGTTTGCCGACGACTACCGACCGCCCAGAGCGCCCTGCGCCCCTGGGAAAGCCCCACGTCCTAGGCTCCATACCGTCGCCACCAAAACGGAAAGGACGTGGGCACTATGACCGAAGCCGCTGTTGAAACCTACGACACCACGACGAGAGGCGCCGCCTCGATGGCGGCCTATCGCGCCGTTCGCATCCTGCAGCTCTTGAGCGAAAACACCGGCGAGGACAAGGCCATGCTTTCCGATGAGTTGATCCGGTGCCTCGCCCATCCCGACGACCCCGCCCGCATGCCCATCTCGGCGGCGCGGCGCAGCATCTACACCGCCATCTCCGCGCTTCGCCATGCCGGATACGAAATTGAGTACAAACGCGGCGTGGGCTACAAACTTCTTACCCGCCCGCTCACCGATGAAGAGATCATCCGGCTCCACGGTATGGTCATGCGCAACCGCTCCACGCCTATCGCTATCCGCAAGAGCACGGCGCAGCACTTAGTTGCCATGGCGAGCGCCGACGTTCGCGGCTACCTCGACACACCCGAACCCGCTCCAAGCGCAAGCAGCAAGGCTACCAAGGCAACACGCACGCCCATCAAGCGCATCGACACGTGCGAGCTCGTCGAGCAGGCCATCGACCACGGAACCACGGTGAGTTTTGATATTTCGAGCGTCACGACACGCGGCGAAACCGAAGCAGCACGGATGACACTCCGTCCCTTTGCCATCAGGCAGCGCGATGGCATCTCGTATTTGCTGGGAACGGTCTATGACGCCCGAGGCGCCGATGACACGTTGCGCACCGTAGAGATTGGCCGAATGAGAAACGTCACCACACGTCTCCTCGACGGCAAGAAGCTCTTCGCCGCCCTGGACGAGGACGACACCTCCTCCGCCGCATAAGACCCTCCGCCGCCCATTCGACTACCCGTACCGCCCATCCGATTCTGTATTAAAAAACCCGCCAGGCTGTTGTAAAAATGGACATCAGCGCTACTATAGTTCCACTTGCACTTTGTCCCAGTGCAGTGTTTCCAGCCATTTTTATACTGGGGGTAATGATATGAAGGACATCACCATCAGCCGCAGGAGCCTTCTGGTCTCCGCCGGCCTGCTCGCGCTCGCCCCGCTCGCCGGATGCGGCGGCAACTCTGGTTCCGGCTCTGCTGCCGCCGGTTCCGACTACACCATCGGCGTTCTGCAGCTCACCGAGCACTCCGCACTCGATGCCGCCAACGACGGCTTTGTCAAGGCCATCAAGGAGAGCGGCCTTAAGGTCAAGATCGACCAGAAGAACGCCCAGAACGACCAGTCCACGTGTAAGTCCATTGCCGACAAGTTTGTGGGCGACAACGTCAACCTGATTTATGCCATCGCCACGCCCGCCGCGCAGGCTGCCGCCGGCGCCACGGCCGATATCCCCATCGTGGGCTGCGCCATCACCGACTACGCCGCCTCCGGCCTGGTCCAGGACAACGACAAGCCCGGCACCAACGTCACCGGCGCCTCCGACCTTACCCCGGTCGCCGAGCAACTCGAGATGATGCAGAAGGTCCTGCCCGACGTAAAGAAGGTCGGCCTGCTCTACTGCACCGCCGAGTCCAACTCCGACGTCCAGATCAAGGCCGCCAAGAAGGAGCTCGACAAGCTGGGCCTCGAGTACACCGACTTCACCGTCTCGAGCTCCAACGAGATCCAGTCCGTCGTCGAGTCCGCCGTGGGCAAGGTCGACGCGCTCTACTCCCCCACCGACAACACCATCGCTGCGGGTGCCTCGCAGGTCGGCCAGATCTGCAAGGAAAACAAGCTTCCCTTCGTGACTGGCGAGGAGGGTATGTGCATGGCCGGCGGCCTGTTCACCCTCTCCATCAACTATGAGGACCTGGGCTACGCCGCGGGCGAGATGGCCGTTAAGATCCTGAAGGGCGAGGCCAAGCCCGAAGACATGCCGATCAAGCACCTCTCGAGCAAGAACCTGGTCGTCGTCAAGAACGACGAGATGGCCGAGGCGTTGGGCATCGACCTTTCCGCCCTGGACGAGTAGCACCATGCGCCGTAACGCATCTAGGGTTCGTTCTCGCCCATAGCTGCGTTATTCAATATCTGAGCCATTGGGGCGAACGTCATAGACCGGCGTTCGCCCTGCTTGTTTCAGATATAACAAAACGTTTGCCTGCCGTTCTTATATTCATTGTTACCGCTATTATGGAACATCACGTGTCCATCCTATCCTAGGAGGTATGAAGCATGCTCATTGCATTGCAGGGCGCCGTTTCGCAGGGCGTCCTCTGGGGCATTATGGTGCTTGGCGTGTTTATCACGTTCCGCCTGCTCGACATCCCCGATATGACCTGCGACGGCAGCTTTGCCCTCGGCGGCTGCGTCTGCGCCGTACTCATCGTCAATAACAACGTCGACCCGCTGCTCGCCGTGCTGGCCGGCATGTGCGCCGGCGCCATCGCGGGTGCCGTCACGGGCATTTTGACCACCGTCTTTGAGATTCCCGCGATCCTCGCCGGAATCCTCACCCAGATCAGCCTGTGGTCCATCAACCTGCGCATCATGGGCAAGTCCAATACGCCCATTCTTGCCAAGGGCACCGTGTTCTCGGCCGTCAGCAATATGACCGGTCTGCCGCAGTCCACCGTTGCCATCATCTTGGGCATCCTGCTCGCCGTGGCTATCGTTGCCATCCTGTATTGGTTCTTTGGCACCGAAATCGGCTCGGCGCTGCGCGCCACCGGCAACAACGAGTACATGATCCGCGCTCTGGGCGTCAACACCAACTCCACCAAGATGATCGCCCTCGTGCTCTCCAACGCCCTCATCGGCCTTTCGGGCGCGCTCATCTGCCAGAGCCAGAAGTACGCCGACATTGGTATGGGCACCGGTGCCATCGTTATCGGTCTTGCCGCCATTGTTATCGGTGAGGTACTCGGCCGCCTGCTGCCCGGCGGCCTCACGCAGTTTAGCGTCCGTCTTGCCTCCGCCGTCTTTGGCTCCGTGGTGTACTTCCTTATCCGCGCCATCGTGCTGCAGTTGGGCATGGACGCCAACGACATGAAGCTGCTCTCCGCCGTGATTGTCGCTGTGGCCCTGTGCGTGCCCGTGGTTTGGGAGCGCTATAAGCTCCGCAGCTCCTACACGAAGGGGGATGAGGCAGATGCTTAAGCTCTCGCACGTCAAGAAGACCTTTAACAAGGGCACCGTCACGGAGAAGCGCGCGCTCACCGGTGTCGACCTCACCCTGAATGACGGCGACTTTGTAACCGTGATCGGCGGCAATGGCGCCGGCAAGTCCACGCTGCTCAACATGATCGCCGGCGTGTACCCGCTCGATTCGGGCGTTATTGAGCTCGACGGCACCGACATCTCGCGCCTGAGCGAGTCGCAGCGCGCCAAGTACCTGGGCCGCGTGTTTCAGGACCCCATGCGCGGTACCGCTGCCGACATGCAGATCGCCGAGAACCTGGCCCTCGCCAAGCGTCGCGGCCAGCGTCGCGGTCTTTCGTGGGGCGTCACCAAGGCCGAGAAGGACGAGTACGTTGAGCTGCTCAAGCGCCTGGACCTCGGTCTGGACACGCGCCTCAACGCCAAGGTCGGCCTGCTTTCGGGCGGTCAGCGCCAGGCACTCACCCTGCTCATGGCCACGCTCACCAAGCCGCGCCTGCTGCTGCTCGACGAGCACACCGCGGCGCTCGACCCCAAGACGGCCTCTAAGGTGCTCAATCTGACCGAAGAGATCGTCGACGAGCACCACCTGACCACGCTCATGGTCACGCATAACATGAATGACGCCATCCGTCTGGGCAACCGTCTGATCATGATGCACGAAGGCCACGTGATCTACGACGTGGCGGGCGATGAGAAGAAGTCGCTCACCGTAGCCGACCTGCTGCAGAAGTTCGAGGAGGTCTCGGGCGGCGAGCTCGCCAACGACCGCATGCTGCTGAGCTAAAACCTGCCAAAAAGGGACAGGTTTATTTTGGTAGGTTTTATCTGCTCAAACGTCAAAACCGCCGCAAAGGGACAGACGCCCTTGCGGCGGTTTTCGCATATTATGTCGATAATCCGATATTCGACCAGACATTCTGGCTAAGGACTAAGGAAACTGCCATGAAAAGACTCCCCCGCCTTGCGTTAGCCGCCGCGTTGTTTGTCGGCTCGCTCGCAGGCATCCCAAGCCTCGCTTTCGCGGGGAACCTGCCCGCCGCTATTGACGGCTCCGTGGCCGTCATGCACACCAACGACATCCACGGCAGCTACAAGTACAGCTACAACGAAAGCAAGGGCACCGGCACCGTCGGCTTCGACGGACTGGCAGTTCTCTATAGCGCCCAAAGCAGCGCCCCCGATCTTTTGCTCGATGCGGGCGACACCTTCCACGGACAGTCCTTCGCCACCATGAGCGAGGGCAAGAGCATCGCCGAGCTCATGGACACCTTCTACGCCGACGGCTACGACGCGACCACGCCAGGCAACCACGACTGGAGCTACGGCGCGGACAAGCTCCGCACCATGACCGGCTACAGCACCACCGGCACGCCCTTCGCCATGCTCTGCGCGAACGCGAAGTCTACGAGCGGCGTATGGAGCTCGAGCATCACGAAGACGCTCGATCGCACCTGGGAGGATAGCGAAGATCACTCCACATTCGACTACAAAATCAAGGTCGGCGTCGTGGGTGCCATGGATGAGTCGCTGGGATCCTCGCTGCGCGCGGACCTGGTCGCGGGCACGTCGTTCTCGAGTGCCACGAACGCCATCAATGCCGAGGCAGAGCGGCTGCGCAAGGAGGGCTTCGATGTTGTTGTGTGCATCGCGCACACGCTCGACGCAAAGACCTTTGCCACACGGCTCCGTGGCGTCGATGCCCTTATCGCAGGCCACGAGCACATCAACCTTAACGAGAAGGTAACGGGAGCCGACGGCAAGACGATCCACGTTGTCGAGACAGGCAGCGCCTTTGCCGAGGTGGGGCTGCTTTCCATTCCGTACAAGTACGACACGAATGGCACCGAGACGACCGACGATGACACGGTCACGGTCCCTACAGACGACAGCGACGAGAAGCTCTACACCGCCAAGAACGTCAACGACCTTTTGGCAGACCCCGACAAGGGTTCTGACTACCAAAGCCGCCTTGAAGACGTCCGCAACAAGATCAAGCCGCTCGACGAGGCCTTTGAAAACGAATCGAACAAGGTGCTCGGCACATCCACCACCAACTATTTCTACGGCGAGGACGCCGCAGGCACGCATGGTTGGGAAATGGTGCGCACCACCGATTTCCGCCCCAGCAAGGAGGGCGACACCACCAAGGCCCAGACCATCGGCCACGTGATTTGCGGCTCCTATCTTGCCCTGACGGGCGCAGACCTTGCCATCGAGAACGCGGGTGGCATCCGCGGTGGCATCGCTGCGGGCGATGTGACCGCCGGCAACGTCATCGCTATCTCGCCCTACGGCAACACCGTGGAGACCTGGACCATGACCGGCGCGGACTTCCTCGCAGCGCTCGAGCACTCGCTGCAGATCAGCGACGAGTGCAATCACAGCTACGAGCTTCAGCAAGCCTACGTGGCAGCCGGCCATACCGAGCAGGAGGCGCAAGACAAGTACAAGTGGCGCGATGACTCTGGCAGCGTTCTCTCCTTTGGCGGCATCAACGTGACGATTGATTGGACGCAGCCCGAAGGCAAGCGCATCGTGAGCGCCACGCTCACCAAGGATGGCAGCACGCTCGATCCCACCAAGACCTATACCGTCGCCACCAACAACTACATCATTACCAACACGACCGACTTTCCCACCTTTGCACACGCCACCAAGTACACCGAGTGGGGCACGTGCGAGGCGGCGCTGAGGGCGCTGATCGGGCAGAACGGCCGGGAGAGCAAGATGGCCTCACTCGCGGGCACCATCAGCTTTGGCTCCGCTGCCGTGGACCCCACGCCCTCACCGGCCCCGACGCCTAAGCCCTCGTCTAAGACGGACACGGCGACCACGAAGGTCATCACCAAGAAGACGACCGGTAAGCTTGCCGCAACGGGAGACCGCACGCTGGCAGTAGTTGGCGCGTGCCTTATCGGCGGCATCATCGTCATCATGCTCGGCATTATCTGGAAGCGTCGACGCCAAGCTACACCGCCGGGCCTTACAGCCCCGCCGCGTAAACCTTATATCGAGCACAGAAGCCCGTCCGAATTTGATCGGACGGGCTTCTTGGTGGGTATCATGGTTGGACGATCATAGGAGGTTTCCCTACATGGAATTGTTTGAGCCAATTCTTCATTTCTTTGCACAACGATGGGTCCACAACATCATCTGGGCTGTCATCTTGGCGATAGGCACCGCCGTCGCCGCCAAGGTCGTATCCAAGACCCTGAACCATCTGCTTAACCGAGACGATAACCCGCTTCCGGCATCGAGTATCTTCATCAACATCGCGCGCGCCGTCATCTGGATGATTGGCGGCAGCTTTATCCTCGACAACTGCTTTGGCATTAACGCAAACGCGCTCGTCGCCGCTCTTGGCGTCGGCGGCATCGCCATCTCGCTCGGCTTTCAGGACACGCTGTCGAACCTTATCGGCGGTATGCAGGTGACCTTTATGGGCATTATCAAACCCGGCGACAATATCGAGGTCGGCGGCGTGTCGGGCGTGGTCCAAGACATCACCTGGCGCCACACGACCATCGAGGACGCCTGCGGGCAGACCATCATTGTGCCCAACTCCAACATCTCCAAGAACACGCTCGTACATCTGATGCCCTTTGGGCGCGTGGCCGTGCCCGTTGCCGTAAAGGACACGTCTAAGTGGGCTTCCCTTGACGCGCTGGCAGACGAGCTCACGAGCGCAACCAAAACGGCCGTCTCGCCCATCTCTGGCTTTGACAAGGAGCCGTACGTGCTCTTTAGCGAGATTGGCGACTTTGGCATTAAGGGCAAAATTATCTTTATCGTCAGCGACGATAGCACCACTTTTACGGCAGCCGACGCCTGCATTCGTGCCATCGCCCCCATCATCGCCTAAACCACCACAAAGGGGACAGGCACCTTTGTGGTGGTTTCGCATCGTGGTACCATGGTTCATATCGTTGTTTAAACGACTAAGGGAGTAGACACCATGGAAGAGGCCTATCGTCAAGCACGTAAGCGCGGCGAGCAGGGACGTCGACGCGCCATCAGCCAAAGCGAGCATCCATACCTTACGGACCTCGACAGTTTGGTTGCTCAGCTCCCCTTAGGTCAGCGAGAGAGCGTCGGCCTGCGGGATATTCCACTCGAAATGGTCGTCGGCACGGTCACCAAGGGCCGTCAGTCTGCCTTTTCGTGCAACTTTATGCCCCTGTTGCCATTTAGCACCGAGTTCGCCCGCAAGTGGTCCAACCTCTACGACATCCAGGTGACCGAGGGCTATCGCGACCCCATCATCGTCACCGAGTTCATGCATCGGTTCTACGTCCAGGAGGGCAACAAGCGCGTCAGTGTCCTCAAATTCCTGGACGCCCCGACGGTTTCGGCCAAGGTCACCCGCCTCTACCCCGGAAAATGGGATTCCGTCGAAAGCCGCCTCTATGGCGAGTTCTGCGCGTTTTGGCGCGTCTGCCCCCTATACGAGATCGAGTTCTCGCGCGAGGGAAGCTACGAGACGCTCGCCAAGATGCTCGGTCAGGACCTTGTCGAAAAATGGCCGCAGAAAAAGGTCGACTACCTGCGCCACACCTTCCTACTCTTTAAGCGCGCCTACCTGCGCGCCGGCGGCGACCACCTGGACATTACGCCCGCCGACGCCATGCTCGTCTACCTCAATGTGTACAACCAAGACCGTCTACTGGATACGCCGACGGATATCGTCGTAAACCGCCTGTGCAAGATTTGGCGCGAGCTGGTCATTGCCGGCAAAAATGACGAGGACAAGGTCGATCTTGTCGAAGCGCCGAGCGTCGATGAGGAAGAGGCGCCCGCCAAGTCCACCTCCGGCGTGCTCAACTTCTTTATGGGCAAGACCGTCTACTCGGCGGCCAACCCCCTGCGCATCGCCTTTATCCATGAGTTCCCCTGTGCGACATCGAGCTGGGACAGCCTGCATGATCAAGGGCGCCAATATCTTGACGAGCACTTTGGCGGCATCGTGCGCACCGAGGCGTTTGAGGACTGCCACGATCCGGACGTGTTCTACGCCGCCGTGGAAACGGCTGTCAAACATGGAGACAACGTCATCTTCTCGACCTCGCATCGCCTGATGGAATACACGCTCAGGGCGGCCGTTGAGTATCCCCAGGTTCGGTTCCTCAACTGCTCCATCGGCCTTCCCCACCAAAGCGTGCGCTCGTATTTTGGAAAGATGTACGAGGCAAAGTTTCTGCTGGGCGCCCTTGCGGCCAGCATGGCGGACAACCATCGCATTGGCTACCACGCGTCGGTCTTTGCGTCGGGCGCGCTTAGCGAGATCAACGCCTTTGCGATTGGCGCCTCGCTGCTCGACCCCCGCGCGCAAATTATCCTGACCTGGGGCGATGTGCCCGCCGGAGGCCTTGCCGAGGCCATGTGCCGCGAAGGCGTGAGCGTCATGACCGGCGCTGACATGTCAAAGTCGCTCGTAGACCCTACGGCCTACGGACTCCACCGCCTGGTCGATGGCAAGGTCGTCGGCATCGCCATGCCGGTCTGGAACTGGGGCCGATACTACGAGCTTATCGTGCGAAGCCTGCTGCATGGCACCTGGGATGAGACCAGTGACGACAGCCAGGTTCGCGCCGTCAACTACTGGTATGGCATGAGCTCGGGCGTCATCGACATTCGCTACGCTCCGGGCCTGCCCTATCAGACGCGCAAACTGGTGCAGCTGCTCCGCAATGGCATCGTCGAGGGCTCCATCAATCCATTTGGCGGCGAGCTTCATAGCCAAGACGGCGTGGTGCAGATCGAGGGCTTTCCCCCACTGCCGAGCGCGCAGATTGTCGAGATGAATTGGCTGGCGGACAACGTGGTAGGCACCATTCCGCAGCTCGACGATGAGCCGAAGGTCCGCGCCCTATGAAAATCCTTGCCATAGCCGATACCGAAGAACGATGCCTATGGGAGTGCTTTCGCAAGGAGCGCTTTGAGGGTATCGATTTGATTTTATCCGCAGGAGATCTGGACCCGGATTATCTTGAGTTTTTGGTCACGGTCATCAACAAACCGCTCATCTACGTGCGTGGCAATCACGATGACCGCTATGCGCGTCATGCACCGGGCGGCTGCATTTGTGTCGAAGACACCGTGTACGTGTATCGCGGCGTCCGCATTGCGGGGCTTGGCGGCTCCATGCGCTACCGAGACGGTGCCAACATGTATACCGAGCGCGAGATGGCCAAGCGTGTGCGCAAGCTGTCCCGCAAAGTGAGGATGGTCGGCGGCTGCGACATTCTGCTGACCCATGCACCCGCCGCCGGCGTGGGCGATCTGGATGATCTGCCGCATCGAGGATTCGAATGCTTTAACACAGCACTCGAATCCTGGAATCCCGACTACATGCTGCACGGGCATGTTCACCAATGCTATGGTCGCGACTTTCAACGCGAACGTCAGCACGCATGCGGGGCAACGATCATCAACGCCTGTGGCTATACGCAGTTTGAGCTGGACGAAGCGAGCTACCCCATCCGTGGCTGGCAGGCAGCCTGGCTCAATTCGCAAACCATGCGCCGCGAGCTCAAGCGCCACGAGGCAATCGAGTCCTCTACCGCCAGAACACCCTGGTAACCGCCACAAAGGGGACAGGCACCTTTGTGGCGGTTTTGGCCCTAGATAGCAAGAAACCCGGTCCTGCACGAGGCAGAACCGGGTTTCTTTAGCAATGCTTGCTTTGCTCAGGCAGTAACTAAAAGCTACTCAGCCAGGAAGTCACGCTGAACAGCGGGATCGACCTTGACGCCAGGGCCCATGGTGGAAGACACGGAGATGGACTTGACGTACTTGCCCTTAGCAGAAGAAGGCTTGACGCGCAGGATCTCGGTGTACAGGGCAGCGTAGTTCTCGACGAGCTGCTGCTCAGAGAAGGACTTCTTGCCCAGGGGCACGTGGCAGATGCCGTAACGGTCGGCGCGATACTCAACGCGGCCGGCCTTGAGCTCGGAGACCATCTTGGCGACGTCCATGGTCACGGTGCCGAGCTTAGGGTTCGGCATGAGGCCACGGGGACCAAGGATCTTACCGATGCGGCCAACCTTGGCCATCATGTTCGGCGTAGCGATAGCAGCGTCGAAGTTGATCTCGCCCTTCTGGATCTGGGCGACGAGCTCGTCGGAACCGATGATGTCGGCGCCGGCAGCCTCGGCCTCGCGGGCCTTCTCGCCCTCGGCGAAGACGGCAACACGAACGGTCTTGCCGGTGCCGTGGGGCAGGGAGATGGAACCACGGATGTTCTGGTCAGCCTTACGAGTATCGATGCCCAGACGGAAGTGGGCCTCGACGGTCTCGTCGAACTTGGCGGTGTCGAGCTCCTTGATGAGCTTGGCAGCCTGAAGGGGGGTGTAGAGCGTGGCGCGGTCGATCTTCTCGGCAGCGGCGTTATAGCTCTTACCATGCTTAGCCATGTGCATTACCTCCTGTGGTTAAACGGGCGTGAGCCCTCCCACATCGTATCGTGTGCCCTATTGCACACATATAACGGGCGCCCCGGTCGGAGCACCCGTCATTACCTAAAGAAATCGCTACTCAGCGATGGTGACGCCCATGGAACGGGCGGTACCGGCGATGATCTTCTTGGCGGCGTCAATGTCGTTGGCATTGAGGTCCGGCATCTTGATCTCGGCGATCTTGGTGAGCTGCTCCTGAGAGAGCTGACCAACCTTGTCGGCCTGGGGCTTAGCGGAACCAGACTTGAGGTTCAGCTCCTTCTTGATGAGGTGAGCCGCCGGCGGGGTCTTGGTGATGAAGGAGAAGGACTTGTCCTCGTAGACAGAGATCTCAACGGGGATGATGTCACCCTTCTTGTCCTGCGTCTCGGCGTTAAAGGCCTGGCAGAACTGCATGATGTTCACGCCAGCGGCGCCCAGGGCGGGGCCGACGGGAGGAGCGGGGTTAGCTGCACCAGCAGGAATCTGGAGCTTAATGACGTTGGCAACCTTCTTCTCAGCCATGGTCATTCCTTTCGAATCACGAGTGTGAAGTACTTGCTATATCGTAAGCACGCACGTGTTAGAAGCACTCCTGAGATGAGCAGTCACAGAAGAAGCACGCTCGCGCGAACGGACGAAAACTTAAGCGATGACAGCGACCTGGTTAAAGTCGAGCTCGACCGGCGTCTCGCGGCCAAAGATCATCAGCGTGACCTTGAGCTTGCCAGCCTCGGTGTTAACCTCGGAGACCTTGCCATCAAAGTCGGTAAGCGGGCCATCGGTGACGCGGACGGACGTGCCGACCTGAATATCAACCGAGGTGCGCTTGGGCGAATCGCCCTTACCGGGACGACGAGTCATCTTGTTGTACTCGTCGCGGGAAAGCGGAGCGGGCTTGCCGTTGCCGCCCAGGAAACCGGTGACGCCAGGCGTGTTACGAACGCACGTCCAAGCATCGTCATCCATCTCCATGCGGACCAGGACATAACCCGGGAAGATCTTGGAATCCTTGGTCTCACGCTTGCCACCCTCTTTAATCTCGGTGACGCGCTCCATAGGAATCTCGATATCAAAGATACGGTCCTGCATGCCCATAGTCTCGATGCGATGCTCGAGATCGGACTTAACGCGGTTCTCGTATCCAGAGTAAGTGTGAACGACGTACCAACGCTTAGACATGGTTTAGCCCCTCAATCCAGAGAACAGAGCAAGAGCCTCGCCAAAGCCAGCATCGAGCAGAGCGATGACGACGCCGACGACGATCAGAGAAGCGCAAACGACGACCGAGTAGTTCACGAGCTCCTTCTTATCGGGCCACGTGACACGCTTCATCTCGGACTTCACCGAAGCGAAATACTTCTTGGTGCGGGCGAAGAAACCAGGCTTCTCGTTCTTCTTAGACTTCGCAGCCTTCTCGCTCTTCTTGGCAACGGCCTTCTTGGCCTCAACCTTGGAGTTGGCGGCAGCGTTGTTGGCAGGCGCCTGCTGCTGTGCCTTCTTCTTGTTCTTCTTGTTGGCCATTTGGGTTACCTCCGCGCAATGCGCTTATACATGAGTAAACCGTAAGCCCCCAAGTGGGAGCTTACGGAATAATGACTGGCACGCCAGGAAGGACTCGAACCCTCAACACTCGGTTTTGGAGACCGATGCTCTACCAATTGAACTACTGGCGTATATGACTAGAGACTAGCGAGTCTCTTTGTGCAGCGTGTGGTGACGGCACCAGGGGCAATACTTCTTGATCTCCATACGATCAGGCATGGTCGACTTGTTCTTGGTGGTCGTATAGTTGCGGCGCTTGCACTCAGTGCACGCAAGAGTAACTAGAGTACGCATGTATCCTGAACCTTTCATTTCCGCCCCGTACGGGCACGAGTTGTTACTTTATCAGCTCCACGTAAGTGCTGTCAATGAAAACCTCGAGTCAATTGGTTCTCGGTGGATCCATTCATATTTGGAACACATCAATGAAGCCATCGAGATCTAATCGACGGTGCATCCAGGACCATTATCGATCCTCTCGACACCAGCAACGGCTCAATATCCATTGCAGAAAAGAACCCGGCACCCAAATAAGTGCCGGGTTCTCTAAGTCAGCTATATCAAAGAGCTAATTTACTCAATGATCGTGGAGACGATGCCCGAACCGACGGTGTGGCCACCCTCGCGGATAGCGAAGCGCAGGCCCTCCTCCATGGCGATCGGGTGGATGAGGTCGCCCTCGATGGTGATGTGGTCACCAGGCATAGCCATCTCGGTGCCCTCGGGGAGCTTGACCGTACCGGTAACGTCGGTGGTACGGAAGTAGAACTGAGGACGATAACCATCGAAGAACGGGGTATGACGGCCGCCCTCCTCCTTGGTCAGAACGTAGATCTCACCGGTGAACTTGGTGTGCGGGGTAACCGAACCGGGCTTGCAGAGAACCTGGCCGCGCTCGATGTCCTCGCGCTTGATGCCGCGGAGCAGCAGACCGACGTTGTCGCCAGCCTCGCAGAAGTCCATGGACTTACGGAACATCTCGATACCGGTAACGACGGTGTTCTGGGTATCCTTGATGCCGACGATCTCGACGGGCTCGTTGAGCTTGAGCTCACCGCGCTCGACACGGCCGGTAGCAACGGTACCACGGCCGGAGATGGTCATAACGTCCTCAACGGCCATCAGGAACGGGAGGTCGTTGTTACGAGCAGGCGTCGGGATGTACTCGTCGACGGCGTTCATGAGCTCGCGGATAGCGTCCATCCACTTGGCGTCGCCCTCGAGAGCGCCCAGAGCGGAACCACGGATGACGGGGATGTCGTCGCCGGGGAAATCGTACTCGGAGAGGAGCTCACGGGTCTCCATCTCGACGAGGTCGATAAGCTCGTCATCGTCGACCATGTCGCACTTGTTCAGGAAGACGACGATGTAGGGAACGCCGACCTGACGGGCGAGCAGGATGTGCTCGCGAGTCTGAGCCATGGGGCCGTCGGTAGCAGCGATGACCAAGATAGCGCCGTCCATCTGAGCAGCGCCGGAGATCATGTTCTTGACGTAGTCAGCGTGGCCCGGGCAGTCAACGTGAGCGTAGTGACGGGAAGCGGTCTCGTACTCGACGTGGGAGACGGAGATCGTAATGCCGCGCTCGCGCTCCTCGGGAGCCTTGTCGATGTTCTCGAACGCAGTGAAGTCAGCCTTGCAGCCCTCGGTCTCGGAGAGAACCTTGGTGATGGCAGCGGTCAGCGTGGTCTTGCCGTGGTCGACGTGACCAATGGTGCCGATGTTAACATGCGGCTTAGTGCGCTCAAACTTCTCTTTGGCCATAAAGCCCTCCTCTTAACAGGTCGTCCCCGGACGGGACTTTGCCTTTATACCATAGTGGCCTCTCAACATACTATTGAGAAGCCACCGTGTTACCTATGGTAGCGGTGACTGGATTCGAACCAGTGACGCCACGGGTATGAACCGTGTGCTCTAACCAACTGAGCTACACCGCCGGATGGAGCCTGCAACCAGACTTGAACTGGTGACCTCTTCGTTACCAACGAAGTGCTCTACCGACTGAGCTATACAGGCACTTGACGGGTGGGAGCTATAGGATTCGAACCTATGTAGGCAGAGCCAACGGGTTTACAGCCCGTCCCCATTAACCACTCGGGCAAACTCCCAATCGTTCAAGTATCCGCAGGTTCTTTGGTCTTTTGGACCGCCGCCCCCGCGAACGAAAAAGATAATACGATGCAACCTTGGGGGCTGTCAACGAAAACCTCTAGATACACGGTTCCGGGCGTATCTATATACCTTTGACCTGCGGTTTTGTTGAGTTTGATTATGTGGAGTGATGAATTTGGCAATGCCGGCGTCATTTCCCAAGGGAACACTTTGGCGTAATGGAGTATGTCTGCAGTCTCGACCCTCGATAACGGATCCCTTGCGCTTATTACATAGGTCGTGATCGGGCTTCACCGGCACAATCGAGCGTGGATTTTCTCCCGTTTGACATCGAGCGTGGATAATCTCCCACTTTTGGCGTGTTTCTGAGGCCAAAGTGGCAGATTATCCACGCTCATTCTCCAGGCGGGAGATTTTCCACTCTCGTGTGTCCGAAAATCCTCGCTCGATGACGATGACCAACCTCACCCTGGCTTCTGTCTCGATCTGTAACAGTAAGAGGGTTATTCCTCCTCTATCTGTTACAGATCGAGATGTTTCCCTGGCGGCTTGTCTGTTTATCTAAATCTATAACAGCAAGAACGGCTTTCAGCCTCTTCGTGTTACAGATCGAGATGTTATCGGCCGTCCCTTGGCAATGTCTCGATCTGTAACTATAAGGAGGGTCTTCAGCCCACTCGTGTTACGGATCAAGACAAACCTGAAGCTTGGTTGGCGCCAAACACGCTGACTTATCGACATAAATAGAAACGGGCCCTGTCCCTCGGGGGGACAGGGCCCGAAACTCTCATGGAGCCAGTGACAGGAATCGAACCTGCAACCCACTGATTACAAATCAGTTGCGCTACCGTTGCGCCACACTGGCACACTTGGCGCTTTCGCGCGAAGCCAGTTAAGAATAAAGGAATTGCGGACGAGGCGCAACAGACCCTTCGACCGACCATATCTCAAAACTATTCGTCAGAACGAATAGTTTTATCCGTTCGCCAAAACCAAAAACTATTCGTTTTGGCGACGGCAACCCACAGTCCGTTGATTACAAATCAACGGGCCGGCCAATTGGGAAACGGGTCTCTATAGATAATCCCCTACCGTCCGCGCAACGCCTTGAGCTTGGCCAGGGCATCGGGGCTCAGGCGACTGCCCAGAGTCATCTTGATCTGCGGAGCTTCCTCTGCCTCGTGAACGTCGTTATCGATCTGCTTGATCTCGTCCACCAGCATGCGGCTCGAGATGCGCGTAACGCCCTTACCCATGACAACGGCCTGGATCGTGCCGTCGCTCGACACCACGGAGCACGCGCGGCCTTCCTCGCGCGCCTCGATGCAGAGCTTCTGCACCACGGTATCGGCAGAGACGCCCGTCGGCGAAAACTCAATGCGCACGCCGCGGGCCGGTAGGTTGGGGCGCTCGCTGGAGATGTTGCCCGCGCCGTCGAACACGATCACGGCCTCGTAACGGCCCTGGGCAAACGCCGCGACATCGTTGATGAGCGCAGTACGAGCCATATCGTGGACGTCGCTGGAATACGGATCGTCGGAATGGTCGTACACGAGCTTTTCGTAGCGCGGCGTGCAGTGAATCACGTTGTAGCCGTCGACCACCAGCAGCTCGGGCTTATTGGAGTGCACCGTCGAGACCGGATCGGCGATAGCCTGCGCAAACGCATTGCCGCCCACGCCATAGGTCGCGGCCGAAACAATTGGCTTGGCCGAGCCCTCGCCAAAGCGCTTGGCCTTGGACTTGGCGCGGTTCTTCTTGGACATGCGCTACTCCTCCCCCATGAGCTCGCCGGCATTGCGGCGCAGCCACTCAAAGCACAGCGCGGTGGTCGCCTGGGCCACATTGAGACTCTCGGTCATGCCGCGCTGGGGAAGCTTGGTCAAAAAGTCGCATTTCTCGAGCACCAGGCGCGAGATGCCGTCGCCCTCGGAGCCCATGACGAGCGCAACGCGGCCCTCGAAGGGAGCATCCCAGCAGCTGCCCTCGGCGTGCTCGGAAGCACCGCCCACCCAAAAGCCGGCGGCCTTGAGGTCGTCAAGCGCTCGGGCGATATTGGGAACCTGCGCGATGGGCAGGTGCATGACGGCACCAGCAGAGGTTTTGTAGCTGCCCACGGTCACACCGGCGGCGCGCTTGTTTGCAATGATGACGCCCGCCGCGCCCACGACCTCGGCGGAGCGCACGATCGCACCAAAGTTGCCATCGTCGGTCACATGGTCGAGCACGACGACGAGCGCCGGTCCGTCACCCGCGCGATCGAGGATATCGGCGACATCAGCATAGGGGAAATTACCCACCTCGAGCGCAATGCCCTGGTGAGCGCCATGGCTCGACAGCGCATCGAGCTGCGCGCGCGGCACATACTTAATGCGGACACCCGCGGCGTTGAGGTCGTCGACCAGGCGCGACAAGGCGGCATCGCGCTCCCCGCCCTCGGCAATGAGCGCGCACTTGATGGGAAAACCAGTGCGCAGCGCCTCGGCGGCTGCACGACGACCTTCGATAAACTCGCCCTTGGGAGCCTGAACGTTGTCGCGGTTGCGCTGCGGACGTGCGGCCTGGGTACGATCGCGCTGGCCCTTGGGAGCGGCAGCGCGGTCGTTGCGGCGAATCGGACGCGAGCCGGAAGCGGCCTGCTTGCCGCCACGAGGTGCACGCTTGCGATTGTCGGCCATAAGACGGCCTCCTTAAATAGAAAACGAACAAGAATCGACCGTCCGAGCCACGGCACCTTGCCTTTCAATCGTCGGGCATGACCACCAGGTCTATGCCCTCCTCTTTCAAGGCAATCTGCCGCACCTCGAACGGTCGACAAATACTAGAGACTCTTAATACGAGTACCGGCGGCAGTATCTTCAATCGTCAGGCCCAGGTCCTTGAGCTGGTCGCGGATGGCATCCGCCAGATCCCAGTTCTTGGCGGCGCGGGCCTCGGCGCGGGCCTCGAGAATCTTGGCAGCGGCCTCGTCCACGTCGTCACCCGTGTAGGCAACCAGGCCGGCAGCAACGCCCAGCAGACCCAGCGGCAACTCGACCTTAGGCTCGGGAAGCTCGACGCCAAACGTATCGAGCAGCTCGACCAGCGTATCGGCGGCGGCAAGCGCGGCGGCCTTGTCGGCAGCGTCGCCCGCCTGCTCCAGGTACTGGTTGCACTCGGTCACAAAGCCAAAGACGGCACCCATGGCACCGGCGGTGTTAAAGTCGTCGTCCATGCACTCCTTAAAGGTGGCACGGGTCTCGGCGGCCTTGGCGGCAAACGCCTCGGATGCTGTCTCATCGGCATCGGCCGTCGCATGGTTCGCGGCCCAGCGCAGGTTCTCGACCGTACCGGCGATACGCGTGAGCGAGTTCTCGGCACCCTCCAAGCGCTCCCAAGAAAAGTCGAGCGGCGAGCGATAGCTCGTCTGCAGCATCAGCAGGCGCAGGGCGGCAGCGGAATGCTGCTCGAGGACCTCGGCCAGCGTAAAGAAGTTGCCGAGCGACTTGGACATTTTCTCGCCGTCTACCAGCAGCATGCCCGTGTGCATCCAGGTGTTGGAGAAGCCCTGGTGCCAGGCGCAGGTGGCCTGGGCGCACTCGTTCTCGTGATGCGGGAAGGCAAGGTCGGAGCCGCCGCCGTGGATGTCGATCGGGGTGCCCAGGTAGCGATGCACCATGGCGGCGCACTCGGTGTGCCAACCGGGACGGCCCTCGCCCCAGGGGCTCGGCCAGCTGGGCTCGCCGGGCTTGGCAGCCTTCCACAGCGCAAAGTCGAGCGGGTCGTTCTTGTCCTCGTTCTCCTCGATGCGCGCGCCAACCATAAGGTCGTCGATGTTGCGGCCCGAGACCTGACCATAGTTGGAATCGCTGCGCACGGCAAAGTACACGTCGCCGTTATCGGCGGCGTAGGCGTGGCCCTGCTCGATGAGCGTCTTGATCATGGCGATCATGGGGCCGATCTCTTTGGTGGCGCGGGGGCGCACATCGGGATCGAGCACGTTGGCGGCACGCATGACGCCGATGAACTTGTCGGAGAACTCCGTCGCGACCTCGGCAGCCGTACGGCCCTGCTCGTTGGCACGCTTGATGATCTTGTCGTCGACGTCGGTGAGGTTCTGGGCGAACGTGACCTCGTAGCCGCTCGCGATGAGCCAGCGACGAATCACGTCAAAGCTGATGAACGTGCGGGCATTGCCGATGTGGATGTTGTCGTAGACCGTGGGGCCGCACACGTACATGCGGACCTTGCCGGACTCGATGGGCTGGAACTCTTCCTTTTTATGGGTAGCGCTGTTGTAGATACGCATTCGTTACTCCTTAACGGTTTTCTGTAGCAGGCAGACGGCCCAGGCGCCGATTCCCTCGCCCTGGCCTTCCCAACCGAGCTTTTCGGTCGTAGTGGCGGCGACGCCCACGTTTTCGACGTCGACGCCCAGGGCATGGGCAAGGTTGGCGCGCATGGCATCGCGGTGCGGGGTGATCTTGGGTTGCTGGCAGGCAATGGTGCAATCGGCATCGACAAACTCAAAGCCCAGCTCGCGCGCATAGTCCATCACGCGAGCGAGCAGCACCATCGAATCGGCACCCTCGTAGGCGGGATCGGTGTCGGGGAATAGCTTGCCGATGTCTCCCCCGCGGCAGGCGCCCAGAATGGCGTCGGCCAAGGCATGCGCGAGCACATCGGCATCCGAGTGGCCCAGCAGGCCGCGCTCGTAGGGAATGTCAACCCCGCCGATGATACATCGACGCCCCTCCACCAAACGGTGGACGTCGTAGCCGTGGCCAATGCGCAGGTTACTGAACATGGGGAAGGTCCTCTCCCTCGGCCATGCGGCCAAGCAGAATCGCGGTTACGGGACGCAGGTCCTCGGGCACCGTCACCTTAAGGTTATCGCGCGGGCTCTGGACACAGCGGACGCGCCCGCCCATGCGCTCGACCAGCGAAGAATCGTCGGTCCCGATAAAGCCCTCGGCGATAGCTGCGGTGTGGGCGCGCTTCATGGCGTCGACGCTAAAGATCTGCGGTGTCTGCGCGGCCCAGTAGAGCTCACGCGGCGGCGTCTCGACGATATTGTCGCCGTCGACGATCTTGAGCGTGTCGATCGCGGGCTGACCGCATACGACACCGTCGAGCGAGCGGTCGCCCACAAGCACGTCGATCGCATGATCGATGGCCTCGGTCGTGATGAGCGGACGGGCGCCGTCGTGGATGGCGACATATTCGAAACCCGCCGGAACCGCATGCACACCGGCACGGGTGGAATCCTGACGGGTATCGCCGGCATCGGCGAAGCTGATGGGCGTGTCATAGTCAAACGGATCGATGGCCAGGCGGCGCATCTCGGCACGGCGCTCGGCAGGACACACCACCACGATGTGGCCGACCTTGTCGCTACGATCGAACGCACGGATGGACCAGCTCATGAGCGGACGGCCCGCCACGTTAACGAGCTGCTTACCGCCGGGATTTCCAAAGCGCTGGCCGCTGCCGCCGGCAACGACCACGGCGCATACGGGCGCCATTATGCGTTCCCCTGTTTGGTGCCCTTCATGCGGTACAGCGAGTCCGCAAGAATGGCAGGGTTGTTAACGCCAAAGTCGCCCAGGCGCTCCGGATCCTCGCTGATGTCGTCCATGAGCTCCTGCAGCGATCCATACTCGTCGACGATTTTCTCGGCCACGCCGTCGCGCACGACGGACACGCGCGAAAGCGTGCGCAGGCCCAGCGGTGTCATGACGGAGTCCTCGTCCAGGTCGTCGTAACCCAGAACCGCCGCCACATGCTGCGGGTCGGACAAGTCCTTGGGCGTCATACGGCTCAGGTTGGCGCGGATCTTTTCGGCATTGGCCTCGGAAGAATCGCTCGCGTAGTCGCGAATCATCAGGTCGTACTCGGTATCCATGCTGGAGCCGGCGAGCTGCTCGAGCTGCATCTGCACGAGCTTGCCCTGGTTGCCCAACTTGACAATGCAATCCTTAAGCTCAGTCTTTGCCTGCTGCATGATCTCGAAACTCGAGAAAATGCCGGTGATGTCGGCGAGCGTAACGTAGTCGTCGAGCTCGAGGGCCGTCAGACGCAGCAGGGAGCGGTCGAGCGACTGACGGGTAGTCTGGAGCGTGGCGACGAGCTGGTTGACCGAGCTCATGATGGTGGTGACGGGCTGGATCTCGTAGCTCTTGCCGTGAACGTACACGTTGACGACGGCACGACGGGCCGAGACCGAGATCACGATGGCATCCGTGAGCACCGACATGCGGGCGGCGGTGCGGTGACGCATGCCCGTCTCACTCGTGGCGAGTGAGGGATCGGGATTGAGGTGGAAGTTGGCGCGCAGGATCTGGGTGAGGTCGCCGTCGATGACGATGGCGCCGTCCATCTTGGAAAGCTCGAACAGGCGGTTCGAGGTAAACGAAATGTTGAGCGGGAAGCCGTCGTTACCAGCAGCGAGCACGTTTTCGGTGTCGCCGACGCAAATAAGAGCGCCCAGGTGACCAGCGATGATCATGTCGAGGGCGGTGCGGATCGGCTGGCCAGGTGCCGTCAGGCGGATGGCCTGTTCCATACGCTTTTGCAGCTCGTTCTTATCCAAGGCATCGCTCCCATCGTATACGCTCCATAAACGTCAATAAGTTTCTCACGGTTTGCCTCTGTGACGCCCGCAAAATCCGATGCTTACAGAATGAGCGAACACAGCTGAGAGCCCCAATCCAAATGAGCTGCTTATGTGGTAGCATCGGGATTCGCATAAATGAGGGAGTAGTCGCGTGATCGGGTTCGCCTCCGGTGGCGCGGCAAGTCAACACACTGGCCGATGCGGCCTGGCTTGCCTTAATGAACGAGACTCGTGGCTGTGCGCGCAACGCGTACGCCACGGGTCTTTTTTGTTACTCCCCCAAGAGGTACACGCGGGCCCGCCCGCAGAGAGGGAGCCAGACTATGGGACTCGCAGAGCTCGTACTGCTCGCCGTTGGCCTTTCGATGGATGCCTTTGCCGTATCCATCTGCAAGGGCCTTGGCATGAAGAAGATCAACCTTAAAGTCGCCGTGGTGCTCGGCCTGTTCTTTGGCGGCTTTCAGGCCGGCATGCCCGTAATCGGATGGGCGCTCGGCAGTCAATTCATGGGCATCATCGGACCCATCGACCATTGGATCGCCTTTATCCTTTTGGCCTTCATCGGCGGCAAAATGCTGTGGGAAGCCTTTACCGATGACGAGGATGAAGGCGACGGCAAGGATGCCGAAAAGATTGACCTGGGCGAGTACCTGATCCTCGCCATCGCCACCTCAATCGACGCCCTAGCCGTAGGCATCTCATTTGCGGCGCTCTCAGTCGACATCATGCCCGCCGTGTCGCTCATCGGCATCACGACCTTTATCTTCTCCGTCGCCGGCGTAGCGATCGGCCACACCTTTGGCGCGCGCTACGAAAAGCCCGCCACCATCGTGGGTGGCGTCGTGCTCATCCTCATCGGGCTTAAGATCTTGCTTGAGCATCTGGGGATTTTGGCGCTGTAACGAATAACGGCCGCCCGGCATTACGCCAGGCGGCCGTTTTCATAGCCAGCCGTTTTAGAGCGGCTTAGCCAAAGCAACCTTTACGCAGCGAGGCGCTTGAGGACGTCGATGAGCAGCTCGTAGAAACGCTCGGCAGAAGCGAGCTCCATGCTCTCGTCCGGGGTGTGGACATCGGAGAGCGTCGGGCCCACGGCGATGGCGTCCAGGCCGTGCAGGGCCTCAGCAAACAGGCCGCACTCAAGGCCGGCGTGAATGGACTCGATGCGCAGCTCGGAGCCAAAGAGCTCGCGATAGCTCTCGACAAAAACGTCGCGGACCGGCGAATGCTCGGCATAGCTCCAGCCGGGATACTCGAACTCGAACTTGGCGTCGAAGCCCAAGACATCGGCCAGCGTCTGCAGGCGGTCCTTGAACTCGTTCTGCAGCGAGGTGATCGAGGAGCGCGGGGACAGCATGATCTTGACCTGGTCGTCGGAAGTGGCGACCACGCCGATGTTGGAGGAAACCTCGACGGAGCCGTCGGTGGCAACGTTGCGGCGAATCACGCCGTTAGGGGCAAGACGCAGGGCGCGGATGAGGGCAAGCGCGGACTTCTGATCCATGGCCTCGACCTCGGCGTCGTCGGCAATCTCGACGGTGCAGGTAAAGCCGGGGTCGAAGACCTCGAGCTCGGCAGTGACGTCGGCGATGATGTCCTTTGCGATCTGGGCCGCGGCCTCGGCGGCAGCGTGGTCGGCGTAAACCAGCTCGGCCTTGCACTCACGGTTGATGGCGTTGTCCTTAGTGCCGCCGTTAAAGCTAACGATGGCGGGCTCGCCGGCGACCATCAGGCGGTCGATGATGCGGGCCATGATGAGGTTGCCGTTGCCGCGCTCCAGGTTGATATCGTTGCCGGAATGACCACCCAGTAGGCCGGAGATGTCGAGCGTGAGGGTGCTGCCGGTCTTGTGCTCGCGCACGATGGGGCAGGTGTAGGTAACAACGACGCCGCCGGCGCAGCTGACGGTGGCAACGCCCTCTTCCTCGGAGTCAAGGTTAATCATGGTGCGGGCGCTAATCTGGGACTTGTCGAGCGTCTCGGCGCCGACCAGGCCAGTCTCCTCGTCGGTGGTGAATACGCACTCGAGGGCGGGGTGAGCAATCGAATCGTCGTTGAGCACAGTAAGCATCAGAGCAACAGCAATACCGTTGTCGGCGCCCAGGGTGGTGCCGTTAGCGGTGAGGACGCCGTCCTTGACGACCAGGTCGATACCGTCGGTCGTAAAGTCGTGCTCAACAGAGCCCAACTTGTCGCACACCATATCGATGTGGCCCTGCAGCATCACGGTCGGGGCATTCTCAGCGCCGGCAGAAGCGGGCTTGCGAATGATGACGTTGTAGACCTCGTCCTGGTACACATCGAGGCCGCGCTCCTTGGCAAACGCAACCAGGAAATCGCTGATGCCCTTCTCGTTGCCAGACCCACGGGGGATCGCGCTGACCTCCTCAAAGAAATGGAACAGCTGGGCGGGCTCGTAGCCGGTGATCTTGTAATCCATGGTGCCTCCTTGGCGCAACTGATTAGACAGTAAGACATGCGCCTTGTATATTCCCAGACTTTGCGTGCATAAACCAGTCGAAAACGCCGAGCGCCCTTGCATCATCGGCTAACGGCGGGGAAACGCTACTTTATTAGAATAAAGTAGGTTAGACGGGCCGCGCCAAAGGGACGTTGGACCCTTCAACCAACCTCAACGCTTGATCAACGTTTATGCATACGCCATTGATATGTTTAATGAGATCTACTTTGAACGAAGGGTCCTTTTTCAACAGAAAAAGGGCGCTCCTTTGGAACGCCCTCGTGGACACAAGGTTTTGTTACGCCCTACAGCGCGCCAGAGCCGGTTTGCATCATGCCGCCGGGGCCCGAGGTCACGCCGCCGCTCACGGGCGCGGCGTTGCCGGTGTGCGGTGCCGCCGGGGTGGTATCGCCACCGAGCGTGCCCGCCGGACGCGGTGCCGGGATCTCGCCCGTACCGTGGCTAAAGACAAACTTGCCATCGGCCACGTCGCACAGGACGGTATCGCCCTCGCCCCACTCGCCGGCCAGCAGCTCCTCGGACAACGGGTCCTCGATGAGCTTTTGGATGGCACGGCGCAGCGGACGCGCACCGTTGGTGAGGTCAGTGCCCTCGGCCACGATCTTGTCATAGGCCGCATCGGTGAGCTTGATGTTCATGCCGTTGGCAATCAGGCGCTGGCGCAGATCGTCCACAAGCAGGTGAGCGATCTTGGTCAGGTTCTCGCCCGAGAGCTTCTGGAACACCACGATGTCGTCGATGCGGTTGAGCAGCTCGGGGCGGAACAAGCGCTTGAGCTCGCCCATCGCGCGGCCGCGGATCTCACTCGACGTGAGACCCTGCTCGCCGGTGGTGCCAAAGCCCACGCTCGCATCCTGCGCAATCTCGCGGGCGCCCACGTTGGACGTCATGATGATCACGGTATTGCGGAAGTCGACCGTCTTGCCCTGGCTATCAGTCAGGCGGCCCTCCTCCAGCACCTGCAGCAGGATGTTGAAGATGTCGGGGTGCGCCTTCTCGATCTCGTCGAACAGCACGACCGAATACGGGTGACGACGAACGGCCTTGGTAAGCTGACCGCCCTCGTCGTGACCCACGTAACCCGGAGGGCTACCGATAAGCTTGGAGACCTCGAACTCGCTGCCGAACTCCGACATGTCGAAGCTGATGAGCGCGTCCTTGCTGCCAAAGAGGTACTCGGCGAGCGTCTTGGCGAGCTCGGTCTTGCCTGTGCCGGTGGGACCCAGGAAGATAAAGCTGCCGCCGGGGCGACGCGGGTCCTTGAGCGGCGAACGGCTGCGGCGCACGGCCTTGGCGACGGCCTCGACGGCCTCGTCCTGGCCGATAATGCGGGTCTTGAGCACGCTTTCGGTCTGCAGCAGGCGACGGCGCTCGCTCTCGGTGAGCGAGGAAACCGGCACGCCAGAGGTCACGGACACGATGTCGGCAATCTGACTCACGTCGATGGTGAGCGGGCTGGCGTCGAGCTCGGCGGTCCAGGCGGCCTTGGCTTCGGCGAGTTCAATCTCGGCGGCCTTCTGCTGCTCGGTGATCTCGGCGGCCTTGTTCATGTCGTCGCTCTCGGTAGCCTCCTGTGCGGCAGCCTTGAGTTCTTCGATGCGATGCTCGGCCTCGCGCACCGGCTCGGGTGCGCGATTCGCGGCGATGCGAGCGCGGGCACCGGCCTCGTCAATGAGGTCGATGGCCTTATCGGGCAGGAAGCGATCCTGAATGTAGCGGTTGGAGAGGTTCGCAGCGGCCTCGATGGCACCCTGCGTGTAACGCACGTGGTGGTGCTCCTCGTAGCGCGGCTTGAGCGCAGTCAGGATCTTGACCGTGTCCTCGACGCTCGGCTCCTCGACATCGATGGTCTGGAAGCGACGCTCGAAGGCTGGGTCCTTGGTGAGGTACTTGCGGAATTCCTCGGCCGTGGTGGCGCCGATAATCTGGAAGGCACCACGCGCGAGCACGGGCTTGAGCATGGAGCTTGCATCGATGGATCCCTCGGCAGAACCGGCACCGATGATGGTGTGCATCTCGTCGATAAACAGAATGACGTCGTCGGCCTCGGTCGCCTCCTGGATCACGTTCTTGAGGCGCTCCTCAAACTCACCGCGATACTTGGCGCCCGCGACAAGACCCGGCAGGTCAAGCGTCCAGATGTTCTGGTTCATAAGGTTCTCGGGCACATTGCCGGCAGCGATCTGCTGTGCCAGGCCCTCGACGATGGCCGTCTTGCCCACGCCGGGGTCGCCCAGGATAAGCGGGTTGTTCTTGGTGCGGCGCGAAAGAATTTCCATCATACGCTGGACTTCCTTTTCGCGACCAATTACAGGGTCGAGCTCGCCGTCGCGCGCCTTCTGCGTGAGGTTGGTCGCGAACTGCTTAAGCGTATCGGTGCCACTCCCCTTTTGCTGAGAGGCATCCGAGCCGCTAAAGAACGGCAGGCCCGCACCGGGACGACCAGCACCGGCGCCGGCGAGCGGACGCTTCTTGTCCTGGTCCTTGGCGGTGAGTTTCTCGATAGCCTTTTTGATGGAGGCGGACGACACACCCAAGCGCATGAGGATGTCCATGGCCATGCCGTTGCCCTCTTCGACGATACCGATGAGCAGGTGCTCGGTCGACACGTAGGTCTGGTTGTTCTCACGCGCCACGCGGAATGAACGCTCCATCACGCTAATGACGAGCGGCGTAAAGGCGAGCTTGGCTGCCTCGGTCTCCTCGCTGGGCTCGGGGACCGTGGTCTGGACCTCTTTGAGGGTATCCATGATGTCGTCGTAGGAGATATCGAGCGAACGCAGTGCCTCGGCGGCAATGCCCTCGTCCTCCTTGGCAAGCGCGAGCAGCAGGTGCTCGGTACCCACCTTATTTGAATGAAGATCGAGCGCCTCTTGCTTGGCCATGGACATGACCTTGCGCGCGCGATCGGTAAAACGGTCTAACATGCTAGTTCCTCTTAGACGAGCTAGTTTTTTCAAACGCAAAGCGCCGCCCCGCGGCAGCGCTTTGGTCTCTTTACCCATATGGAGTATATGTTAACCGTTGGGACCTTTCCCGCCCGTAGCCGCGTGACAACGTCTACAAAAAAGGAATTGCCAGGTGCGTCTGCATCGGCCCAACGAGCGTGGATTTTCGGACACCCATTCCACGAGCGTGGATAATCTCCCGTTTTGAGCCCGTAAACAGGCCAAAAACGGGAGATTATCCACGTTCATGTTTTGCGGATCAGTTTCATTTGCACCAATTAGCTGGTGTGGCGCCAGCGAGAGTCGGTGAGGGTTCTCGCCACGCCCAGGCCAACGGGCAGAAACGCCACAATGAGCACTGCACGCACAAACCAGCCGAGCATATTGACCGTGTCGAAGGTGCACATGTAATACATCGAGCGATACAGATACAAGCCCGGCACCATAATGACAATCGATGGCACCGTGAGGGCGATACGTGGGTAGGTGAGCTTGATTTCGGCTAAGCTCGCGAGCAGCCCCGATACCAGCGCGCCGATAAACGCTGCCGCCTCGGGAGGCATACCTACGCTCAGGCCCAGAAAGGGAAACAGCGTCGGCGCATCGACGAGCGTAAGGCGCAAGGTATTGGACACGGCGCCGATCAGCCCAGCTGCCGCGGCCATCTTTACCGGGCTGTTGAACATCACCGAGAAGCCGAATACGCCAACAAAGCTCATCACCACGCGCAGGAGCGTAAGGGCAAGCGGCGAAAGGCCGAGCGGGGCAAAATCATCCGGTGCCAGCCCCACACACTCGGCAACCATCCAGCCCACAAGGGTCGCCATCACAATAATCGACACGGCATACGAAAGACGCTCAATGCCGCTTCGCATATCGAGCTTAGCGATGTCGAGGCCTGCCGTAATGAGGGGAAAGCCGGGAATCACAAAGAGCATGGCGCCGATATAGCCTTCTTGGTGCGACATTGCCCCCGGTACGACCTGGCCAAGGCCGAGCAATGCCAGCAGATACGAAACGCAAGCGAGCGCAACGCCAATCGTCAGCGCGCTAAACTGGCCAAGACCCTGCTTGAGAATATGAGAGCGAGCAAAGTTGCCAACACCAGCGCCTACGAATGCGCAGGCCATCTCGATAGGGCCGCCGCCGAGCAAAAAGACGAAGGCGCCGCAAGCACAAGCTGCCGCAAGGCCCTGTTGCCAGGGAGAGTAATCGGGTTTTGAACTCTCAACGGTCTTGAGCATCTCGTGGTATTCGTGCACGGTAAACCGGCGCCCATACGTCTCGATTTCCTTTAGGAAGCTCTCCATCATCCAAATGCGATGGGTATTGACTCCCGTTGTGGGCAGGCTGACAACCTCGTTAAAGCAGTGGCCATCTTCGATGCAGGTGCACTCAAACGACAGAAGACTCAGGTCGACGTGAATCGTGACGCCGAGTACGGCAGCAACACGATTCATGGTATCGCGCACGCGCCAGGCACCTGTTCCGCTTGCCAGCATAAGCATGCCGGTGCGGCAGATGATGGATGATTTATCGGTGAGCGGCGCATCGACGGCAAGCTCATCGCCTGCCGTCACGATCTGGTGCCAATCAGTTTTCATATGGAGTGCGCCGGCACGAACACCGTGGTGCATGGGGGCTCTCGAAAGCAGCGAGTCAAGGCGCGAAGACTGTGGGGGCTCCGTTGATTCGTCCTCAACCTCATCAGTCTCTTCATCGACCAGATCAAAGGAATCAAGCGATGCCGGCTCGCGACGATCGATTAGCTCCTCATCCTCATCGTCAAAGTAATTGAACTGATCGAGCATGTCCTCTTCGATTGCACGCTCGCTCGCGTCGTCCATATAGACGCTCCCTTCCTACCGACTAACCCCCATCCTAGGCAGCGACGGCTAAAGGAAACATAAAAGAGACGACTGTCATGCGAGCCATGTGCTCAATAGCCATTGAGTAGTCGTTTAAGAACGTCCCCAATGACCACATCGATGTTTTGGCAACGCCAGCGAGCAGGCCGCATTCCAACCAGGACAACGCCGCAGGCAGAGGACGGACAGCGAGCCGCGTCCAGCTTGACAGCCAAGGCAACGCCGATGCCTTGGCAACGACAGCGAAAGCCCGCCAGAGCGAGCAAGGTGCCTTGAAACAAGGCGGCATTGACCTTCTGGTCATGCCGCCGAAGTTGAAAGGCAGATTGCCGCTCTGGCGGGCTTGCAGCGTCAACTGGTTACGCGGGTTGGTAAACCCGCGTAACCCCCTAGTACATCTTTGCGCCGGCGGGGATGGAGGCGTCGAGCTGGATCAGGTTGAGACGCTCCTCACCATCCTCCTCGTGGATAGCGCTGATGAGCATACCGCAGCTTGGGATGCCCATCATCTTGCGCGGAGGCAGGTTGGTGATGGCGAGCAGGGTCTTGCCGACCAGATCCTCGGGCTCGTAATAATCGTGAATGCCGGAGAGGATGGTGCGGTCGGTGCCGGTGCCGTCATCGAGCGTAAAGTTCAGCAGCTTCTTGGACTTCTTGACGGCCTCGCATGCCTTGACCTTCACGGCGCGGAAGTCGCTCTTGGAGAAGGTATCAAAGTCGACGAACTCCTCAAACAGCGGCTCGACGGCAATCTTGGAATAATCAACCGTGGGCTTGAGCGGCTTGACGAAGGGGCTCGCGGTGTTGCCGGCCTCGGCAGCTTTGGCAGCAGCGGCACCGGACTGGAAACCCTTCTCGGGCTTCATGTGCGGGAACAGCAGCACGTCGCGGATGGAAGCCTGGTTGGTGAGCAGCATGACCACGCGGTCGATACCGATGCCGATGCCACCCGCGGGAGGCATACCGTACTCGAGGGCGCGCACGTAATCCTCGTCGTACTCCATGGCCTCATCGTCGCCACCGGCCTTCTCGGCCATCTGGGCAGCGAAGCGCTCGGCCTGGTCGACCGGGTCGTTGAGCTCGGAGAACGCGTTGGCGTACTCGTGACCGGCGATGACCAGCTCAAAGCGATGGGTCAGGCGCGGATCATCCTCAAAGCGCTTGGCAAGCGGGCTAACCTCGATGGGGTAATCGCACACGAAGGTGGGGTTGACGATGGTGTCCTCGCCCAGCTCGTCATAGATCTCGGCGATGATCTTGCCGGCGGTCCACTCGGGCTTAATCTCCAGGCCCTTCTCGCGTGCGGCGGCAGCAAGCTCCTCAACCGGCGTGTCGATGGTGACCTGCTTACCAATCACGTCAGAGACGATATCGGTCATGGAACGGCTTGCCCACTCACCAGAAAGGTCGATGGTCTGGCCCTGGTACTCAATAACCTCGGGGTTGCCGATAGCCTTGTTAGCGGCCTTAATGACACCCTGGGCGAGCGCCTTCATGCCCTCGAGATCGGAGAAGGCGCGGTAGGCCTCCATCGTGGTGAACTCGGGGTTATGGGTAAGGTCCATACCCTCGTTGCGGAAGATGCGGCCGATCTCGAAAACGCGCTCAAAGCCGCCGACGATGCAGCGCTTGAGGTGCAGCTCGGTGGCGATACGCAGGTAGCACTCCTGATCGAGCGCGTTGAAGTGCGTGATGAACGGCTTGGCAGTAGCTCCGCCCTGGATGGTCTGCAGGATAGGAGTCTCGACCTCCATGTAGCCATCGGACTCCATAAAGCGGCGGAACGTGGAGAGGATCTGCGAGCGCTTGCGGAAGGTCTCGCGAACGTCGTCGTTGGCGATCAGGTCGACATAACGCTGACGATAGCGGGTCTCCTTGTCGGAGAGACCGTGGAACTTCTCGGGCAGCGGGCGAACGGCCTTGGACAGCAGCGTCGCGCTCTTGGGGGCAACGGAAAGCTGACCACGCTTGGTACGCACGACCACGCCGGTCACGCCCAGGATATCGCCCAGGTCGAGGGCCTTGAGCGTATTCCAGGCGGCCTCGTCCATATCGTTGATGCGGCAGAACAGCTGGATCTCGCCGGTCGCGTCGCGCACGACGATGAACATGATCTTGCCCTGACCGCGCTTGGCGACCACACGGCCGCCGATCTTCACGACGTCCTCGGTGTCCTCGCCATCGGCAAGCTCGGCATACTTAGCCTCGATATCGGCAACGTAGTCCTCAAGCTCAGAGTGCTCGGGATAGGGGTTCTGGCCCGCCTCGAACAGGGCGGCGCGCTTGGCCAGGCGGGTGGCGCGCTCGTCGTTGAGCGTCGATGCCTGATCGGCGGCGTTCTGGTTCTCTGCCATAAGTTAGCTCCTCAAATTAAATCGCTCCCCAGGATTCGGTCCCAGGGAGCGAAAACATACCTTTACGCGGGACCGTGGTCTAGCGTGCGATCTTTGCGATGGTGTAGACGCGGGTCTTGCCCGAAGGCGTAACAACCTCGACGGAGTCGCCCTCGCCGTGACCGATGATGGCATGGCCGACCGGAGACTCGTTGGAGATCTTGTGCTCGAGCGAGTTGGTCTCGGTGGTACCGACGAGCGTGACTTCCATGACCTCACCGTTGGGATCGATCAGAGAAACGGTGGAACCGATGGAGACGGTCAGATCGCCCGTGGTGGCAGCAACCTGAGCGTTGGCGAGGATGGCCTGAATCTCGGCAATGCGAGCAGCATTCTGGGCCTGCTTGTCCTTGGCGGCGTCGTACTCGGAGTTCTCCGAAAGGTCGCCGAACGCGCGGGCTTCCTTGATGTCCTCGACGATCTCCTTGGCGTAATCGCCCTCACGCCAAGCGAGCTCCTCGACGAGCTTCTGGCGGCCCTCAGCGGTCAGTACGATCTGGCTTGCGTCCATACGGATATCTCCCCAACTCTGATCAAACGATCAACTGTCAACAAAACGAAAAAGACCGGCTAGCCTGCGGGCAAGCCGGTCAGGTGCTCACCCCAAAGGGATGGGACTACTCTGCGTCCGCGTCGCTGTCCTCTGCCTTCTTTTGCTTGGCAGCAGCGAGCTTGGCCTCGAGCTCTGCGATCTCCTTGTCCTCCTTGGACTCCTCGACCACAACGTCCTCGGCCTGCTTGGTTTCGCCCTTATCGTCGCCCTCCATACCCTCGCGGATATTCTTGACGGTAGAGCCGAGGGACTTGCCGAGCTTCGGCAGGTTCTTAGGCCCGAAGATAATCAGGACAACAACGAGAATAATGATGAGCTCAGGAGCCCTCAGTCCAAACATGTAGACCTCCACAATACAGCGAGACAAGCTCGAATGAGTATACCGCGGGTGCCGCGGTATCACAACAATAGCTAAAAAAAGGGACCGCAAGAAGCGGTCCCTCCTCATGCTCTGGTCGGGTTGACTGGATTTGAACCAGCGACCCCTGCGTCCCGAACGCAGTGCTCTACCAAACTGAGCCACAACCCGTTAGCTCGACTATAGTAACAAAGATTTTCGCCGCGTGCTAGAGAAATTTTTATTTCTTTGGCGCTTCAATGCGAACCGTGTTGGGAATGAGCTCCGTCGCGCAGGACCACCAGCCGTTTTGCAGGGCAGCGTCGGCAAGCCTTTCGGCCGTGACGGCGGTGTCGCAAATGGCAAACGAGCAGGCGCCCGATCCGCACACATCTACAGCAACGGCGCCGTCCCGTTTACGCAGCCAATCGAGCACCGTTTGAATCTGCGGCTCCATCTGTGCGGAAATGACACCCAGGTTGTTATGGATGAGCGCATATGCCGTCTCGGCATCACCAGCACGCAAGGCAGAAGCTATCGCGCCGGGCTTGTCTGCAGGCACTGGGGCCTCGTCAAAACGTCGATAGGCTTCAATTGTTGAAACGCTTGCCTCGCGCGGCTTAACCAGCACGACGGGTGTCGCAGGTAGTACGGGGTACTCGGTGGCCAGCACGTCTCCCCCACCCACGTAAAACGCAGGGCTGGCATGCAAAAAGAAGGGAACGTCAGCGCCAATGCCCCGTGCAATGTCGTCGAGCGCGGGGTCGGTGCGATCAATTCCCCAGAGCTCCGCCAAGGCAACAATGACCGCGGCCGCATCCGTCGAGGGGCCGCCCAAGCCGGCGCACAATGGAATGCGCTTCTCAATCGTCACGCAGATGTTTGCCTCGCGACCATAATGCTCGGCCATAGCAGCGGCTGCACGATACGCCGTATTCTTTTGCATGGGAAAGTCGGATGCCGGAATCGTCTGGACGGTCAGCGCCTGCGCCGGCGTGACCGTCACGGTATCGGAAAGGTCGACGGCTGCCATCAGGGAATCGACCCTGTGGTAGCCGCGGGCGTCACGCTCGGTATGAACCCCCAGATAGAGGTTGATCTTTGCCGGCGCGGAAAGGGTCAGGGACCAATCGGTCACCGCTAGTGCTCCTCGAGCTGATTGCCGAGCGGAGTAAAGATGTGCTCACCGCTCTCGGGGTCGAACAGCTCGACCTGACCGGTAAGGACGTCGATGTACTGGTAGGACTGACGCGACTTGCGGCCGCGGCGTTCGTCAACCTCGACGATAAAGACTGCCGGATGGACGCTCTTGATGGTGCCCATGCGCTCGACGACGCGGGTGCGGCCCATGTTGGCCTTCACCTTAACGCGATCGCCCACCATATCGGTCAGCTTCTCGTGGATGTCGTCGACGTGATTGACTTCCATCTCTTCCATGAACAGGGCCTCCAGAAGGTGCAATTCAAAAAGGGGATAATACCCCTAAGATAGACAAAACTCTAATACTATAGCACCCTGTTGCGACCACGCGCAAGTAGCTAATTTGGCTACTTACAGATTGTCTGTGTCCAGAACGATGGTGAATGGACCGTCGTTGACGAGGTCGACCTTCATGTCGGCGCCGAAGATGCCATGCGCTACGTGCTCGACGTCCTCGCGCACAAGCGTCAGGAAGTACTCGTAGAGCTTGTTGGCAACATCGGGGGCGCCGGCATCCGTAAACGATGGGCGGCGGCCGTGACGGCAATCGGCGAACAGCGTGAACTGCGACACCACGAGAACCTCGCCGTCGACATCGGCAAGTGCCAGGTTGGTCTTGCCGTTCTCGTCCTCGTTAATGCGCAAGCCCCGGAGCTTGCCCCACAGCTTATCGGCCTCGGCGCGCGTGTCGCCGCGGCCCACGCCCAGCAGCACCAGATAGCCGCGCCCAATTTTGCCCACGCACTCGCCGTCGACCGTCACGCCGGCGTTGAGCACGCGCTGCACCACCGCACGCACGGCCTACTCCTCGCCCGTCAGTTTGGCGGATAGGTGCTCGAGCGCATGGAATCGGTGGCTGATGGCGTTCTTCTCGTCCGCCGTCAGCTCGGCCATGGTCTTGCCCGGCGTGTCGACCGGCAGGAACAGCGGGTCGTAGCCAAAGCCGTGATCGCCACGGCCCTCGTGCGCGATAACACCCTCGCAGGTGCCCTCACCATAGGTGACCAAACCGTCCGTGTCGATGAGCGCGACGACGCTCATAAAGCGCGCAGTGCGGTCCTCGTCGGCCACGCCCTCCAGATTCACAAGCAGCTTGGCATTGTTGGCGGTATCGTCGCCGTGAACGCCCGCGTAGCGCGCGCTATACACACCGGGCTCACCGTCCAGCGCGTCGACGACCAGGCCCGAATCGTCGGCAATGGCCATGAGCCCCGTCTCTTCGACGGCAGCCTGCGCCTTGATGATGGCGTTCTCCAAAAACGTCGTGCCGTTTTCCTCGGGGTCCTCAAAATCGCCCAGCTGGCCGAGCGCCACAAAGCGAACCTCGGGCATAACCTTGCCCAAAATGGCCTCGATCTCGGTGAGCTTATGGGCGTTGCCCGTTGCCACGACGATGGTCGCCGCCGGGTCGAGGGTGTCGATGTCGATCTTCTCAAGTGCCATGAGTGGTCTCCTTGTCTCTATAGCAATGCCGCGCCGAGGGCGACGAGGGCCTCCGCCTCTCCCCTCTCAATCAACGGCAGTCTTATACTTCGACGTTTTCCCAGATAAAACCTGCCAAAATAAACCTGTCCCTTTTTGGCAGGTTAGGCGATGGCTTGGCGCTGAAGCTCGATGAGCTCGGCGATGCCTTTGTCGCCCAAGTCGAGCAGGGCGTTGAGGCGCTTACGGTCAAAGGGCGCCTGCTCGCCAGTGCCCTGGAGCTCGATCATCTCACCGGTGTCGGTGGCGACGAGGTTCATGTCGACTTCGGCATGGCTGTCCTCGGAATAATCGAGGTCAAGCAGCGTATTGCCGTCGACAACGCCCATGGAGATGGCGGCCACCTGGCCGGTAAGCGGGATGCGCTCGATCTTGCCCGCCTCGACCCACATGGCGAGGGCGTCGTGCAGCGCCACCCAGGCGCCGGTAATGCTCGCCGTACGCGTACCGCCATCGGCCTGAATCACATCGCAGTCGACGGTGACGGTGTACTCGCCGAGCGCCTTCATGTTGACGACGGTACGCAGGCTGCGACCAATGAGGCGCTCGATCTCCATGGAGCGGCCTTTGCGGTTGGCGTGCTCGCGCTTGCAGCGTTTGCCGGTCGATGCCGGCAGCATGGCGTACTCCGCCGTTACCCAACCGGCCTTGGCGCCCTTGCGCCAGCCCGGCACGCCCTCCTCGATGGTGGCAGCGCACAGCACGCGCGTATCGCCAAACTCGGCCAGGCACGAACCGTGGGCGTGCTTCATAACGCCGCGAGTAAGCTTGATGGGGCGCAGCTCATCGGCGGCGCGGCCGTTGGCGCGGTTAACCTGCATGTACTCCATAGAAATATCCTTTCGGCAAAAGATGTGGCGAAGGCTTTGGCGGCTGCCTTACATCTATTTCAGCTCATCGATATCGATATGTTCGATGCTCTTGAGCGGCTGACCAAAGATAAAGCTGCCCGCCACCGCAAACTCGGCAATGTTATCGGCCGTCGTGGCAAAACGATGCTGCGGCTCGGCGGCGTCGCCCGCCAGCTGCTCGCGGCGCGTGAGGATATCGGTCAGCTCGCGCGTGGTCTCCTCGGCGGAACTTACGACGCGCACCCCAGGCCCCAGCGCATGCCGGATAGGTCCCACCAACAGCGGAAAATGCGTACAGCCGAGCACCACGGTATCGATACCGTGGTCGCGCAGCGGCTCAACCGTGGCACCCACCAGCGCACGCACGGCAGGCGTATCGAAGATGTCCTCGTTCTCGAGCCACTGTTCCTGCAGATGTGCACCCGAGGCGAGCTCGTGTTCGACAACCTCGACAAAGCTCGAGGCAGGACAACCGTATACATCGACGCCGGCATCTAGATCCTGAATGGCGCGCGTGTAGGCGCCCGAGCGAATGGTGAGGTTGGTGGCGAGCACGCCCACGCGACGCGAACGGGTGCTGTTGATTGCCGCACGGGCACCCGGCGCGATCACGCCGATCACGGGAACGTCGAGCACCTGCTGGGCCAGACGCAAGGCCGCAGCTGTCGCCGTGTTGCAGGCGATGACCATAATCTTGACGTCGTGCTTCGACAGCCAACGGCCCGCCTGCAACGCAAACGAGCGCACCTCATCCTCGGTGCGCGTGCCGTAGGGGCAGCGTTTGGTGTCGCCGAAGTAGTAGACGGACTCGTGCGGCAGCACCGTCGCGATGGCGCGCGCAACCGTCAGACCGCCCAAACCAGAATCGAACACGCCAATCGGGCGCGTGTCGCCTGTCGGATTCTCGATATCGGACATTACCTCACCAGTCTCTCTCGAAAAGACATGTCCAAGTGCGGCGACGCCGCGCTACGAACACGCCGCGACCAGCAGCTCTGCCGTCGCCGCCCAACCGTCGACAATTTTGCCGCGCGTAACGAAAGCGTTCTCGCAAGCAGCCAGGAACTCGGGCGCGCCGGCGCTCGTCAGGCCATTCTCGACCAGGCAGAACGTGCCCACGTGATCGGCCATGTAGAAGTCGGACTCGGAATCGCCGAGCGCGAGCGTCTCCTCGCGCTCAATCCCCAGGTGCTCGCAGAAGCGCGCGATGGCAACGCCCTTGTTGAGGCCGGCGGGATTGATGTTAAACGCGCGACCGTCCTCGACGCGATCGAGCTCGAGCGTCGTCGGCTTGGACAGATGCGTCAGGTGACCGTTACAGGCCCACACCAGGCCGCAGCCGGCCTCGTCCAGGATGGCCTGGACCTCATTGTCGGGCACATCGCCGCGCATGCCGACGGTGACCTCGCGGTACTTGTAGCCGGTCGACATGTCGTTGTGATACTCGATCTTGTGCGGCCAGCGGGCAAGAATCTTCTCGCACACGCCGGTCTGCTCGATCACCTGGTGCGGAGTAAGGCCGCAGGCGGGGTCGTAAGGCATGTCGCCAGTCAGATACTCCCAATCGTTGGCTTTGAGGTCGTACATGACCAGGCCGCCCATCTCACCGATGTAGGAGTTGAGGCCGAGCACGCGCGCATCCTCGTGGATCATGGTACGGTTGCGGCCCGAGGTGGGAACCACCTGAATACCAGCGCGGGCAAGTGCCACGACGGCCTCGACGAGTTTGGTCGAGGGGTTACCGTCGTTGTCGCGCAGCACGCACGAGCCGGGCGCGAGCATCGTGGCATCCAGGTCGGTAAAGACGTACTTGACCTTGGCCAAGCGCTCGCGCATCTCGCCCGAAAGCTCGGCAACGGTCGGCAGGGTGTTGTGGGACATGGTTACTCCGTTTACGTAGAAGGGTTTGGACTTGGACGGCATGTTTTGATTGAGGGAACACGCTTATGGCGACAGCGCACTCAGGGCGCCGCCGCCATCATGGTTCATTAGTCAAACTGGGTAACATCGATCAGGCGATTGGCCAGCGAAAGGTCGCTCTCGATGGGCACGAACTCGTCGCCCACGTGCATGAGCTCCTCGTCACCCTTTGCCAGCAGCAAGACAATGGTGGGAGCATCGGGGTTGACGTACTCCTCGCGCGCCGCCTTGAACGCCGCATGCACAGCGGCTTCGCGGTCGAGGATGATCTTGTTCGGCGTATCGTCGGGAACATGCTCGGCAAGCTCGCGACAGACCTTCATCGGGTCCTCGTGAGCCGGGTCCTCGTTGGCAAAGATCATCAGGTCGGAATATGGTGCGGCCTCGCGCGGAAGCTGCTCGCGGCGCTCCTGCGCCTTGCCGCCGGCAGCGCCAAACACTGCAATGACTGGACTAGCGGGAAACGCGCGCTTGACCGACGAGAAAAGCGAACGGAACGAAAGCTGGTTGTGCGCATAGTCAACGACGCAGATCACGCGGCCGTCCTTCGACTCCACGACCTCCATACGGCCCGGCACACGCAGTTTGGAGAGGCCCTTCTTGATAGCCTCGATACCGATGCCGATCTCGCGCGCAGCGGCGATAGCGACCAGCGCGTTTTCCACGTTAAAGTCGCCCGCGATGCCCAGCAGGACCTTCTCCCCCGCCTCGGACTCGTCGGCACACAGGCCATGCAGGTTAAACTCGATGTTAAAGCCGACCATGCGCACATCGCTCGCCCACAGGCTTGCCTCGGGATGCTCGACGCCAACGGTCACCAAGCGCTCGGCCGTCGACGCTGCCTCCAACACACGGTCAACCTCTTCGGTGCCCAGATTCACCACGGCGGTCTTTGCCTGGTCAAAGATCCTGAGTTTGCTCTCAAAATAATCCTCAAACGTGGGGTGTTCGATCGGTGAGATGTGGTCACGGCCGATGTTGAGGAAGCACGCCACGTCAAACGGCAGATTCTCGACGCGTTGGTACTTGAGCGCCTGGCTCGAGACCTCCATGACCATGGACTGGCGACCTGACGTGCGGCAGTTGGCGATATGGCGCCAGACCTCTGGGGCCTCGGGCGTAGTATTGGTGCTCTCGTAGCACTCGATGCCATCGTCGGTACTCACCGAGCCGATCATGCCGCAGGACTCGCCCGCCGCTTTGATGATGGACTGGAGCATAAAAGCGGTCGTGGTCTTTCCCTTG
This sequence comes from Collinsella sp. AF04-24, assembly GCF_003465685.1. Taxonomy (NCBI): domain Bacteria; kingdom Bacillati; phylum Actinomycetota; class Coriobacteriia; order Coriobacteriales; family Coriobacteriaceae; genus Collinsella; species Collinsella sp. AF04-24. The sequence continues at coordinate 166,860 of NZ_QSBK01000001.1, read as the reverse complement.
GTACCGGTGATACCCACGATCTTGACGTCGTGGTCGGGACGGTCGTAGACCTCCGGCGGCAACAGGGCCATGGCCGTGCGAACGCTATCAACAACCAGCATCGCAGCACCGCTCTCCTGCGCCAGCGGCTCCAGAGACTCGACCAGCGACTCCTCGCACACAAATGCGACGGCGCCCGCATCGAGCGCCATGCTCAAAAACGCGGGCTTAAAGGCAGTGCCTTTGCAAAAGAACACGTCACCCGCCGAGACCGTACGCGAATCAAACGAGCAGCCGGTCACGGCACGCTCGTCAACCTGCTCTGACGCGCGCAGCTCGCCGCACACATCGAGAAGCTTGGCAAGCGTATCGACCGTGGTCACGGTCGCGGAATCCGAATGGTGCATCTTTCACCTTTCTCAGCCATTTGGCAGGGACGGTTTTTATAGTAACTGAAACGCACCACGCAAAAACGGCTCCCGGAGGAGCCGTTACGCGCAGGCGTTCGTAAGCCGAGGCTAGGCAGCCTGAACAGCGGGCTGGTCCTCGTCGATAAAGAAGCGCTTGTACCACACCAGGAACACGAGCGGCGTATAGATCTTGCGCTGGAAATCGCCCTTGCCCGCAAAGTGCAGATCGAGCAGGTGCATGAGCTCGTCGGTATCGAAGAACTCGCTTGCCCACGGCGCGGTGAAGTACTCCTTGACATAGTCGTACCACTTTTGCTCGCGCAGCCAGTAGACAATCGGCACCGGGAAGCCCACCTTGGGACGGGTGGCCCACTCATCGGGCAGCGACTTGTTGGCAGCGTGGCGGAGTACCTGTTTGTTGCCGTTCTCGTTGATGCGGTAGCGATCGGGAATGTGCTCGGCGAACTCCATGACTTTGCGGTCCAGGAAGGGCACGCGCAGCTCCAGCGAGTGCGCCATGCACATCTTGTCGGCCTTGAGCAGAATGTCGCCCGGGAGCCACATGTTCATATCCAGGTACTGCTTCTTGACCAACTCGGGCTGACCCTTCACGCGCGCATAGATGGGGGCGGCAAGCTCGAAGGCGCCATCGCCGGTGTTGTACTCGGGCTTGAGCACGCCGTCGACCTCGCGCTCCGGCCATACCAGAGCCTGTCCCAGGAACGACTTCTCGGGGATCTCGGCACCCTTGACCAGGAAGTTATGTCCCTTGAAGTACGGCATATGCAACGCCAGGTTACCGAGCGCGCGACGGATGGGCAGCGGCGCCATCTTTTTGTACTTGCGCACCGGAACCGTGTCCTCGTAGTAGGCGTAGCCGCCAAAGAGCTCGTCGGCGCCTTCGCCCGAAAGCACGACGGTGACGTCCTTGCGCGCCATCTCGGCCAAGAACCACAACGGCACGGAAGACAGGTTGGACTGCGGCTCGTCCATGTGATACTGGATGTCCTCGAGCGCACCGAAGAACTCGTCGGCGGTAATCATCTTGCGAACGTTTTCGACGCCGAGCTTATCGGAAAGCTCCTTGGCGTAGTTAGTCTCGTTGAAATTCTTGTAATCGAAGCCCACCGAGAAGGTCTTGTCGGGCATGAGGCAAGCGGCGATGTAGCTGGAGTCGACGCCGCCGGAGAGGAACGACGCGACCTTGACGTCGGCGATGCGATGGGCCTCGACGCTCTCGTGCACGACCTCGTCCAGCTCGTCGACGTACTCCTCGAACGGCTTCTCGACGGCAGAGTAATCGCAATCCCAGTAGCGCTCGATGTTCATCTTGCCGGTCGGGATGTCTACGGTAAAGTAATGCGCCGGCGGCAGCTTGTAGACACCCTCGAAGAAGGTCTCCTCTGTTGCCGAATACTGCAGCGTCATGTACGGACGCAGAGCCTTTTTGTTGACCGCCTTGTGGAAGTGCGGGTAGTCCAGGAAGCTCTTGATCTCGGAACCAAAAAGCACGCCCGGAGCGCCGTCGCCCGCATCGGCCATGGGATAGTAGTAGAGCGGCTTGATGCCAAAGATATCGCGGGCGCCAAAAAGTTTGTTCTTCTTCTTGTCCCAGATGACGAAGGCGTACATACCGCGCAAGCGATCGAGTACCGCCTCGCCCCACTCCTCGTAGCCGTGCAGGAGGCTCTCGGTGTCGGCGCCGCAGTGGAACTGGTAGCCCTTGGCCTCGAGCTCGGAGCGAAGCTCCTGGAAGTTGTAGATCTCGCCGTTGAAGACGATAACGACGCTGCCGTCCTCATTGGCCATGGGCTGAGCGCCGGCCTCGGTCAGGTCGAGGATCGACAAGCGGCGGAAGCCGAGGGCAACGCGGCCGTCGATAAACTGACCGCCCATGTCGGGACCGCGATGGACGATGCGGTCCATCATCTTGGTGAGCACCTCGGATTGGTTATCCGTCCCACCGACAAAACCGACAAAACCGCACATATACTATCCCCTCTGCTGTTGCTGGGCATCAAACCGAATCAGTAGCTTTTGAGTATACCCGAGGGCGTAAAGAGGGGCGGAATGTTCAGGCAATCTCAACTGAATCAGCTCCGCTGTGACACGCGACGGTTACCTTTAATGGATATGAGATGAATGAGGCGATTGTTTTGCTATACTCTCTCCGCACGGGCGATTGGCGCAACGGTTAGCGCAGGTGCTTTACACGCACAAGGCTGGGGGTTCGAATCCCTCATCGCCCACCATTGAATTGGAAACGGTCCTCGCAAGGGGACCGTTTTTGTTTGGGCCCAGCGCATGGGATTCGAACCCGACAGGGTGCGAAGCTGAGGAAACGCGAAGCGTTTTCCAGCGCAGCACGCGAGGGCCGTAGGCCCGAAGCGAGAGCGGACGGCGTCAGCCGCACGCGGACATCCCTCATCGCCCACCACTGATTTGATAGGCCTCCAGCTATGGAGGCCTTTCTTTTTAGGGCCCATTACTGAGGGATTCGAACCCACCAGCACGTCTGTCACAAAGGCCGTGGCCAGAAAATGGCAAAAATGAGTACTGCTACCTTGCTTACAACATATCAGAAGATAATATTTGCTTAAGTTACGCAACATATGTCCATTATAAGGACTAGCAATTGGATCAAAATCGTACATTCATCGCCATTTCGACTAGCTATCTGGCCTTATTAGTCCAAAATTGCTGTTACCAAATCGGTAACAGTACTCATATTTGATGTTTTTTGACCAGCAGGTCTCCCCGCCTTAGCAAATCTAAGGCAAAACGGGCTCCAGACCGCCGAATCGTGCCGCATATGGCACATCCGCAGTCCGGAACCCGGTCCAAATTGAGTTATTGCGCCGCGTTAGCCCAAGACACCCGCCAGGATCTCGATTAGGCTGTCCACGTCGGCCTCTTCGCACACGAGCGGCGGCAGGAAACGCAGCGTATGAGCACCCGTAGCGTTAGTCACGGCACCGGCGGCCAGCGCGCGGGCAACAATATCATGCGCGTCGCCCGCGGCATCATCCAGATCACAGCCGAGCATCAAGCCGCGGCCACGCACCTCGGTCACGTGCGGCAGCTTGGCGAGCTTTGCCTCCATATAGGCTCCTACCTTGGCAACATGGTCGGCATAATCGCCGTGCACGAGCGCGGAGAGCGTCGCGGCGCACGCCGCGATGGCCAAGCAGCTACCGCCAAAAGTCGAACCGTGGTCGCCCGGCTTAAACACGTCGGCAATCTCCTTCTTTGCTACGACGGCACCCATGGGCACGCCATCAGCAATGCCCTTGGCAAGGCTCATGATGTCGGGTTCCACGCCATAGGTTTGGAATGCAAACGGCTTGCCGGAGCGGAAGATGCCGCACTGGACCTCGTCGGCTATAAGCACGGCGCCCACTTCGTGTGCCAGGTCGCGCGCTGCCGCCATAAACTCCTCGGTCATGGGGTGCACGCCACTCTCACCCTGGATCGGCTCGAGCATCACGGCACATATTTCGCTCCCCAGCTGCTTAAAGATCGCACGCAGTTCATTGATATCGTTGGGCGTGCAGGCCACAAAGCCACCCGGCAGCGGGCGGAAACTATCCTGCAGCCAATCCTGCATAGTGGCGGCAATGGTCTCGAGCGTACGGCCGTGGAAGCCGCCGCGCATGCACACGATGGTGTTGCCGCCGTTACCGGCACGCTTGGCGTACAGGCGCGCGAGCTTCATCGAGCCCTCGTTGGCCTCGGCGCCGGAGTTGGCAAAGAAGGTCTCCCAAACCTGCTCATCCGCAGCCGGGGCACCAAGAGCAGCTGCCGTGGTCTCATCGCCGGCGACAATGGCATCGGCAAGCACGCGCGCACCATCTACGTCGTCGTTAGCAAGCTTGGACAGCAGCGCCGCGACCTGTCCACGCTGCTCGATGTAGAAGTAATTGGAGACATGCATGAGCTTTTTGGTCTGTGCCTCGAGCGCCGAGAGCACAGCCGGGTCGCCATGACCTAGGCTGCACACGCCGATGCCGGCAAGAAAGTCGAGGTACTCACGACCATCGTCGCCGGTGAGCTTCATGCCGTGACCCTCGACAAACTCGACCGGAGAGCGGCCAAAGGTATGCATAACGTAATGGGATTCAAGCGATTGCTGAGCTGCAAGTGACATGGGATGCCTTTCGTTGAGCGCCGGACGGCGCAGGCCTATGGGTGCAGAAATGGGGCGGCTGAGGGTCAGTTAGACCGTCTGAAGCTTCTCGACCTCGTCGAGGTTCTCGGTCAGACGCGCAGCAAACGTCGAAAGCGGATGCGGATGCGTATCGAACTCGTAAGCCGTCTCGGTGGAATGGATCACGGTGCCGACGCCGGCATCGGTCAGCAGCTCCAGCAGCAGCGAATGCGGCGTGGTGCCGTTGATGATGTGAGCGCGAAATACGCCGCCGGCAAGCGCATCGACGGCCGCGTGCAGCTTGGGAATCATGCCCTTATCGACCTCGCCGCCGTAGAGCATTTCGTTAACCTCGTCGAGTGTTAGGTTGGAGATGAGTGAGTCTTTATCGCTAAAGTCCTTGTACAGGCCGTCGACGTCGGTCAAAAAGATCGCCTTGTGCGCGTGGAGCGCTGCCGCAACGGCACCGGCGGCGGTATCGGCGTTGATGTTGAAGAAACCACCGTCCTCCCCCGCCGCGACGGTAGCGATGACGGGGATGTACTCGCTATCGAGTAAGCGCTCGATATAGTCGGTGTTGACGTGCGTCACTTTGCCCACGCGACCGAGCTCGGGGTCGAGCGGCTCGGCGATGAGCGTGCCGGCATCGCTGCCCGACACGCCCACGGCCAGGTTGCCGTGGTGGTTGATGGCAGCAACCAGCTCCTGGTTAACCTTGCCGCCCAGCACCTCGCGCACGATATCCATCGTCGCCGGCGTGGTCACGCGCTGGCCGTTCTTAAACTCGACGGGAATATCGTAATGGCTCAGCGCCTCGTTAATAGCCTTGCCGCCGCCGTGCACGATGACGGGGCGCATACCGATGATCTTGAGCAAAACGATGTCGCTCATCACGTCGCGGCGCAGCTGCTCATCAACCATGGCGGCTCCGCCATATTTGATAACACCCGTCTTGCCGGTCAGGTTCTTAATCCACGGCAGCGCTTCGAACAGCAGCTGCGCGGTTGCTTCGTTGGATTCGCTCGAACGACAATCGCGTGCGAATTTCATAATCTGCCTCGTCTTTCATATCGTTATCGCGCCGTGCTCCGCTGTCCGCAATCGCGGCAAGATGCGCAGCGTGCCCGGAATCTAGGAACGGTAGTCGCCGTTGATGGAGATGTACTCATGCGTGAGGTCGCAGGTCCACACGGTCGTTGCCGCGTCGCCTGCGCCCAGGTCGGCCGAGATCACGATCTCGGGCGCCTCGAAACGTCGTAGAGCCTCGTCCTCGTCAAAGGGAACAGTCAGACCGTCGCGACAGACAGGCATGCCCATCATGTCGATGGAAACGTCTTCCTGATTAAACTTCACGCCGCACTTGCCAAGCGCCATAGCAACGCGGCCCCAGTTGCAGTCGTGGCCGGCGATGCAGGTCTTAACGAGCGGCGAGTTGGCAACGGCACGGGCGGCGATATCGGCCTCCTCGTCGTTCACGGCGCCGGTAACGTTGACTGTAACAAGCTTGGATGCGCCCTCACCATCGGCGGCAATATTGCGCGCCAGGCTCTCGCACACCTCGTGCACGGCAAATGCCAACTCGTCAAAAGCATCGGAGCCCTCGACGATAGGCTCGGCATCTGCGGCAGCGGCACCGGAGGCAAGCATGATGCAGGTGTCGTTGGTCGAGGTGTCGGAATCGACCGTTACCTTGTTAAAGGTCTGCTTGACGGTCGAGAGCAGCAGGGCATGAAGTGCCGCAGGCTCGACGGGAGCATCGGTGGTGATAACTGCGATCATGGTGGCCATGTTGGGCATGATCATACCCGAGCCCTTGCACATTCCGCCTACCGTATAGACATTGCCCGCATGACCCGCAGCCTCACTGACGTAGGACACGGCGTACTCCTTGGAGTGCGTGTCGGTCGTCATGATGGCGCGAGCGGCATCGGCGCCACCGTGGGCGGAGAGCGCCTCGTAGGCAGCAGGAATGGCGGTCTCAAACGTGTCGATCGGCAGAATCTGGCCAATTACACCCGTGGAGGCAACCAGAATCTGCTGAGGCTCGCAGCCGATGACCTGCGATGCGATGCTGCACGTCTCGCGCGCGCATGCAAGGCCGGTCTCACCCGTGGCGGCGTTGGCATTGCCAGAGTTGACCGAAATGCCGGCGATGATACCGTACCCCTTGTCGGTACCGCCCAGGTTGGCACGGCTCACCTGCACGGGCGCCGCGCAAAAGCGATTGGTGGTAAACACGCCAGCACCGGGACAGGGTTTATCGGGCACGACGAGCGCGTAATCCAGACGCTCGGGGTTCTTGCGGAACCCAGCGTGGATGCCTGCAGCCTTAAAACCAGCCGCAGCCGTAACGCCACCCTCGACGGCGCGAATCTTGATATCAAACAGCTCGGTATTCATCGTCTTTATGACTCCTTATGTCAAACAAAAAACGGACATCGGTTGGTGCGCCATGCCAGTCGTGATCATGAAACCAGCTTAAGAGTGGCGCCCCACTCGATGCCCGACTACCAAATCGTTAACAATCGAATGTGCTACACCGGGCACGCCACTGTGGGCAAGCCTCGTCGCTCGTCAAAGCCAAAGACGATATTGGTGCACTGGACCGCTTGGCCCGCAGCGCCCTTGCACAGATTGTCGATGGCGCCCGTCGCCACCAGCACGCCCGCGCGCTTGTTGAGCGCGAGGCCAATCTGGGCAGCGTTGGTGCCGACGACCGAAGCCGTCTTGGGCTGCTGGCCGGCATCGAGCACGCGCACAAAGGTGCGACCGGCGTAGAACTGCTTGTAATGGTCGACGACATCCTCAAGAGCCAGCGTGTCGAGAGCCTGCGGCGCGAGCGGCAGCGTCACCGTGGAGAGCAGACCGCGCTTGAGCGGTGCCAGGTGCGGGGTAAAGACGACGCGATCGGTCAGGCCAAGGATTTGCCCAATCTCGGGCGTGTGGCGATGCTTGCCCACGCCGTAGGCCTCCAAGTTCTCGTCGGCGCTGCAAAAATGGGTGCGGGCGTTGCAGGACTTACCGGCGCCCGTCACGCCGCTAATGGCATCGACAATCACGGGGCCGTTCTCGGCCACCCAGCCCGCGCGCACGGCGGGCGCGGCGGCAAGGCTCGTTGCGGTGGGATAGCAACCGGCGCAGGCGACCAGCACGGGCTTGCCGTCGGCATGGTCGGATGCGGCGGTCTCCAAGTCCTGGCAGAACAGCTCGGGCAGACCGAAGGCACGGGTCTTGAGCAGCTCGGGGCTCGTATGCTCGGCGGCATACCAAGCCTCAAAAACGGACGCGTCGTTCAGACGGTAGTCGGCCGAAAGATCAAAGCAGGAGACGCCCGATGCAAGCAGCGCGGGCACCTGTGCCATGGCAGCCGTGCGCGGCACGGCCAAAAAGACCGCGTCGCAGTTCTTGAGCTCAGGGGCATCATGCGTCGTAAAGACAAGATCGCTTACGCCGGTGAAGCTCGGGTACACCGCAGACAACGGCTGGCCGGCATCGGCGTTGGACGTAATGGCAGCAAGTTCAAACTCGGGATGACCGAGGACGAGGCGAATGAGCTCGGCTCCGGCATATCCAGCCGCGCCGACGATTCCAACCTTCAAAGACATATCAGACTCCTTGTCTGCGATTTATGCACCGATGCGCATTTCGCAGCAGTCGTTATGAAGTGAGTTGAAACTTTAGCACCAAAAGATGCATGAATACGTAAATGGCTTGCATATTCATGCATTGAAACATTCCCGACACATTCGCTTGAAGGAATTGACAAATGGAGCGGGCCCCGTATTGACCGGCGCTCCTAACGGCGCCGGGCAATACGGGGCCCGCCCATGCGAAAACCAAGTTGTTAGGATGAGCCAGCTGGCTAGAGCTCGACCGGCACCCATTCGTCGTGATTGCAGATAAAAGCCTCGGGATCCTCGACGCTAAAGAAGACGAGCGTGGGGTCGTTAGGCCCCTCATAGTGCTCGCCCAGGTGCTCTAGATGCTTCCACCCGGCTTCGCGCATTTCGCCTAAAGCCCGGTCATCCAAGCCGGCACGCCCGCGCAAGATGAGCCAGCCATGGCCCGGCCACCAACTCGTGGCCTCAAAGCGCTGGTTTTGCAGCAGCTCTTGCCACACATCTTTGGTGCGCGCTGTTACAAACCACAGCTTGCCATTCTGGATCTGCGCAAACGAAAACGGACGCACATGAGGCTGTCCGTCAACGCTCGTCGCCAAATACCATGCCGGCACCGACGTCAGATACTCCAACACCGTATTCAATCCGTCCATGTGTCCTCCTGGCGCTAGCTAATTCGGAACGGGTAGTTAATTTGAGACGCGCTAGAGCTCCAGGCGCTCCTCGCTGCCGTCGATATCACAGAAGCGCGCGGCAATGTTGCGGACCGAAAAGAAAGCAAGGCGGCCGTCGTTGGCACTCTCGTGTTCCTCGCCGATGCCCACCATGTGCTTAAAACCCGCTTGACGCACCTTGTCGCTCGCAACCGCGTCGTCCTCAAGTGCGGCCTCGCCGGTCAACACGATCCAACATTCCCCCGGCTTCCAGCCCGAGAGCTCAAACTTGGGATTCGCACTCAGCTCCGCCCACACATCCTTGTCGCGCGACGTGCAAAACCACAGCTTACCGTCATCGACCATGGCAAACGAAAACGGCCTCACGCGAGGCTGATGCCCGTCGGTCACATCGGTCGTGGCCAGATACCACGCCGGAATGCGCCTGAGATACGAACAGGCGCGCTCAAGCTGAGCCGTGCGGTCGTTGTCGGTCATAGGGACCCCTTTCTTGCGCTCGAATCGCGCCTAAACAAGTTGAAGGTTGACGACGATGACACACGCAAACAGCAGCATCGTCACAACCGCAGCCAGCGCATCCCCGCGGCGAAATGCAAGTGCATGCAGACGCGTGCGGCCCTGCTCGCCGTGATAGCAGCGTGCATCCATGGCGGCAGACAACGTCTCGGCATGACGGAACACGCCCGTGAACAGTGGAATCGCCACACTGCCGAGCATACGCACGCCGCCGAGCGGGCCACCCGTTACGCGTGCACCGCGGCTTGCCTGCGCGTCCGCCGTCTGCTTCATCTCGGTGGCAAACTGCGGCATAAAGCGCAACGCGATGCCCATGATCATGCCGAGCTCATGCGCAGGGAGCCCCACGCGCGCAAACGGTGCGAGCAGACGCTCAAAGCCCGCGGTGAGGTCGAGCGTAGGCGTGGTGAGCGTAATGGCGCTCATGCCGGCCATCATCAAGCTCAGGCGGCACGCCATAAAGGCGGCGGAATGCAGCGAGCCCTCGCTTATCTGCAAAAAGCCAAGCTGCCACAGAATGCGCCCGCTCTGGTCGGAAAACAGGTTGAGCACTGCGACCACCACGACAATCGCCAGCAATGGTGCCATCGATGATAGGACCCGGCGCAACGGCACCCGGGACACGGTATAGATCAGGACAACGAAGATTGCGACCGGGGCCAGTCCGCGGAAGCTGCTGACCGTGAGCGTCGTGATCAGAAACACAAAGCCCAAGAGCAACTTAGTTCGCGGGTCCAGGCGGTGGATCGCACTATCGCCGGGATAGTAGCTGCCAAACGAAAACGCCTCCATTAGCAGCCCTCCTCTCGCGCGACCGTCTTGGATTTAGCAATGTCCGCGACGTTAGAAGGACCGTCTGAGCGACCGATCAGCAAATCTGCCAGCTCGTCGGCCAGCGACTCAACCGTATAGAGCCCGCCGCAACGCAGCGGCACGCCCGCCTCCGCGAGCGCCAACGCCATGCGCTGAGCAGCAGGTACGCCCAAGCCGATCGACTTGAGCTCATCGGCATGTGCAAACACCTGCGCGGGGGTTCCCTCGGCAAACACCGCACCTTCGTTCATCACGACGATGCGGTCGCAGCAGTTGGCCAGGTCATCCATACTATGCGAAACCATGACAACGGTCAGGCCATCGCGGTGAAGTCGATCGATAAGCTCAAGGAAATCCCTGCGCGCCGCCGGATCGAGCCCCGCCATGGGCTCATCGAGTACTAGGACCTCGGGCTCCATGGCAAGCACGCCGGCAAAGGCCACGCGACGCTGCTGACCGCCCGAAAGCTCGAAGGGACTCTTGTCGCCGACCGTGGAAAGGTCGAGGCCCACGCGCGAGAGCGACGACTCGACGCGACGGTCGACTTCATCTTGCGGCAAGCCAAGGTTGTGCGGACCAAACGCCACGTCCCGCGCCACGGTTTCGGCAAACAGCTGACGCTCAGGATATTGAAACACCACGCCGACCTTGGCCTTAACCGCGGCGGCGTCTTTCTTGTTTGACAGATCGAGCCCCAGCGCGCGAACGGATCCCTCCTGGGGGCGAATCAAACCGTTGAGATGCTGGACCAGCGTCGACTTACCCGAGCCGGTATGACCTGCCAGCCCCAGAAACTCCCCGCGATGCACCGTCAGCGAAACATCGCGTAGCGCCCAGGGGCTGTTTGGATCGTTGCCCCAAAGAGCCTGTTTGCTCGATGCGTCCGCAGTGGCCGAGCGCTTGTGCCAGCGGCGACGCTCGCGAGCGCTCAGCGAGTAACTATACGAGAGGTGGGAAATCTCGATAACGGGCTCCGAAACATTTGTCTCGTCGGTCTCGGAGGAGGCATTGTCGGGCACGCGAGCATCGGGCACGGAAGGCCGCTCCGTGGCGCCCGCCACATTTCGCTCAACATAAGCCTGCGCAATCTCGGCGACCATATCCGCCTCGCGCACCTGTGCACAAACGGGCACGCCCCTCGCAGATAGTGCCCTGCCCAGACAGCACGACGCCGGCATATCCAGGTTGAGCTGCGCGAGTTCGTCCGCCCGCGTCAAGATTTCCTCGGGCGTGCCCAACACGGCAACGCGCCCCGCCCGAAATACCGCGACACGATCGGCCTCGGAGGCCTCTTCCATAAAGTGCGTAATCATCACGATGGTCATGCCGCGTTCGTGCAGCACGTGACAGGCCTTCATAAGGCCCTTGCGCCCGCGCGGATCGAGCATCGAGGACGCCTCGTCCAAAATGAGCACGCGCGGTTCCATGGCGAGCACACCGGCAAGCGCCACACGCTGCTTTTGACCGCCCGAAAGCGCATGGGTCTCGTGGCGCTCAAAGCCCACCAGGCCCACGCCCTTCAGCGCCTCGCGTACGCGCTGCGCAATTTGCGCCGATGGCACGCCAAGGTTTTCGGGACCGAACGCAACGTCATCTTCGACAAGCGTTGCCACCAGCTGGTCGTCGGGATTCTGGAACACCATGCCTGCGGTCGAACGAATGTCGTAGACCAGCTCGGGATCGGACGCATCCATACCGTTGATACGTACCGTGCCCGCATCGGGCTGCAGCAGCGCATTCAGATGCTTGGCAAACGTCGACTTGCCCGATCCATTGCCACCGAGGATGCAGAAAAACTCCCCGTCCTCGATGTTCAGATCGACACCGTCGAGTGCCGACACGGCACCGTCATAGCTAAAGGAAACGCCCCGACACTCAATCATGCGCGGCCTTTGACCTGGTCCTTTTTAGGCGTGATGAGGTTGGAGACTGCTTTATACACCGCTAGCGTCAACACCGAGTTAAGCACGGTCTTGATAAGGTTGAACGGCAGCACGGCAGGAATCATAAGCGGGGCGATCACATCGACCGAGCCATACCAGAACCATACGCCAATGGTAAGGTTTGCGACCATAGACAACGCCGTAGCGGCAATGACACCGAACACTAGGCCAATCACGGCACCCTTATAGGTATGCATCTTCTGGTACACGATAGCCGCGGGCAGAATGTAGCCCAGCGTAGCAACCAGGTTCATAAGTGCGCCGACCCAATCGCCCGTGGTAAGCGCATGGATAACAATCGCCATAGCGGCAACAGCAGTACCGGCGCCAGGACCATACGCAAAACCGCACACCATCGCCGGCACCAGCGACGGGTCATACGTCAAAAACGGCGCCGAAGGAAGGATAGGCAGCTGCACGTACATAAACAGGGCGCCCAAGGCACACATCAGCGCCATGGTAACGAGCTGTTTGGTGCTCCACCTATTCGTGTTCTCAAAATGGATATGCTGCGACTGTTCAGACATAAGATCACCTGCCTCTTTCATCCGGACTCTAACCGTTGGTACTGGGATCTCACCAGTTCAGCCGGTATGCGAACCAACGCACACACGGGTCGCGGACTCATCGGCACGAACGCAGGCACCTCGCCTACGCCACGGCACCCCTTTGGCACCGCCCGATTTACCGCCAGTGGGGAATTTCACCCCGCCCTGAAACAGCAATTGCAAGTGTAGCACGAGCAATCGTTCGCGCAAGTATGCCAAGGGTAATTTGTGGTGGGGAAACGCTCCAGAAATGCGGTAGGGACAAGTTAGCGCAACAACCACGTCCTCCATCCGCCCCAAAGTAGCGCGCCTTTCGCGGCAGAGCCGCGAAACAGCGACCGGGACACGCATCCCCCACAACCACGTCCTCCTCCGCCCGCCGACCTCAAGGCCGTAAACGCAGGGAATCCGGGGGCGTGACGGGGGCTTCCCTCCGGAACATTCCGCAGGACGCAAAGAGGCTCCGCAGCGCGAAGCGCGATGCGGAGCCTCTTTGCATGTCCGAGGACGTTCCGGAGGGAAGCCCCCGTCACGCCCCCGGATTCCCGGTGGGAGTTCTAGACCTTGTCGGCCTTAGTACATACCGCCGCCCTGCTGACCAGCGGTGGCAGCAGCGATAGCGTCCTCAAGCTGAGTGTTCTTGGGCACATCGGAGACGGTAGCCTCGGTGATGAGGATCAGGCTGGCGACAGAAGCAGCGTTCTGCAGGGTGACGCGGCTGACCTTGACGGGGTCGAGGACGCCCATCTCGATCATGTCGCCCCACTCGCCGTTGGCAGAGTTGAGACCCTGGCCGGCGGGCAGCTCGGCAACCTTGTCGACCACGACAGCGCCCTCAAAGCCAGCGTTCTTGGCGATGGTGGCGACCGGAGCGGTCAGAGCCTTCTTGACGATATCGACGCCAATCTTCTCCTCGGGGTCGTCGATCTCGACAGCATCGAGCGCAGGAGCAGCGTCCATGAAGGCGACGCCACCGCCGGCGACAATGCCCTCCTCGACAGCAGCGCGAGTTGCCTGCAGGGCGTCCTCGACGCGGTGCTTGATCTCCTTGAGCTCGGACTCGGTAGCAGCGCCGACCTTGATGACGGCAACGCCACCGGAGAGCTTGGCCAGGCGCTCCTGGAGCTTCTCACGGTCGAAGTCAGAGGTGGTGTTCTCCATCTCACCCTTGATCTGAGCGATACGAGCGTCGATGGCCTCCTTGGAGCCAGCGCCACCGACGACGACGGTGTTGTCCTTGGAGATGGTGACGGACTTAGCGGTACCGAGCATATCGGCAGTGATGTCAGCAACCTTCACGCCCAGCTCGTCCAGGGCAGCCTGGCCACCGGTGAGGACGGCGATGTCCTCGAGGATGCGCTTGCGGCGATCGCCGTAGCCCGGAGCCTTGACGGCGCAGACGTTGAGGGCGCCACGGATCTTGTTGAGGACCAGGGTCGGCAGAGCTTCGCCGTCGATGTCCTCAGCGATGATGAGCAGGCCGCGGCCAGCGCGCTGGACAGCCTCGAGAACGGGCATAATGTCCTGAACGCTGGAGATCTTCTGGTCGGTGATGAGGATGTACGGATCCTTCATCACGGCCTCCATGCGGTCGTTGTCCGTGACGAAGTAAGCGGAGACATAGCCCTTGTCGAACTGCATGCCCTCGACGGTGTCGATGGTGATGTCGAACGTCTGGGAATCCTCGACGGTGATGACGCCGTCCTTGCCCACGACCTCCATGGCCTCGGCGATCTTCTCGCCGACCTCGGGGTCACCGGCAGAGATGGTACCGACGGAAGCGATCTGCTCCTTGGTCTCGACCGGCTTGGCCTGCTTCTTCATCTCGGCGACGGCGGCGTTTACAGCCTTGTCGATGCCGCGACGGATGGCCAGCGGGTTGGCGCCAGCGGCGACGTTGCGCAGACCGTCGTTGACGATGGCCTGAGCGAGCAGGGTTGCGGTGGTGGTGCCGTCGCCCACGGTGTCGTTGGTCTTGGTGGCGACCTCCTTCACCAGCTGAGCGCCCATGTTCTCGATGTTGTCCTCGAGCTCGATCTCCTTAGCGACGGAAACGCCGTCGTTGGTGATGGTCGGGGCGCCGAACGTGCGCTGCAGCGCAACGTAACGGCCCTTGGGGCCCATGGTGACGGTAACGGCGTCGGCCAGAGTGTTGACACCCTTGGCGAGCTTAGCGCGGGCATCGGTGTTGAACGTAATGTTCTTTGCCATGGTAGGTAATCCTCCAAAAGAAATGTGACTCGCGTCGCCGCTTCCGAGTCCTATGCGGCGGGCGCGTTCAAAGACGAATCAGAGATTCTGACGAGACTAGGCCTCGACGACGGCATAGATGTCGTCGGCGCGCATCAGCAGATACTTCTCACCGTCGACCTTGACCTCGTTGCCACCGAACTTACCGTAGATGACAACGTCACCGACCTTGACGTCCATGGGGATGCGCTCACCCTTGTCGTTGACCTTGCCGGCGCCAACGGCAACGATGGTGCCGCGCTGCGGCTTCTCCTGAGCGTTGCTGGCGATATACAGACCAGAAGCGGTCTTCTGCTCGGCCTCGTCGGGCTTGACCAGAACACGATCTGCAAGCGGCTTCAAAGACGACATGCTTGTCTCCTCCTTTTTGGGCCGCGCGGTTATACCACGCGAATTAACCCTTTTTGTTTGCGTACGCGTTGAATGGTACCCACGAATGGCGGGTTATACAACACGGAGTCAAAAAATCTTATTTTTTGGCACTTAGATTTTCTGAATGCCGGGGGATAACCTAACGGTGGCTCCCGGGGCGGACCGGAGGGCATGTAGTTTGCTGCTCTACAGTCCTGCGCAAGACGGAAAGCACATTAAGTGCTTTCCTTTGCGTGCGGAACTCGCGACAAACTTCATGCCCTCCGGTCCGCCCAGGGAGCCAGGTTAACTAATTCGGGCCCGGCATTCAGAAAAGTCAGTGCAGCAAAATGGCGATGCAGATGGTGCGAACAAGAAAGGGGCACGTTGCAGAAACGCGCCCCTTATGGGTGGGGTATGGGGCTAGCGCTCGTAGATCAGGTTGCCGGCTAGGTAGGTGGCTTGGACTTTGGTGGCTTGGAGTTCTTGGGGGTCGATGGTGAGCAGGTTTTGGTCCAGGACTACCAGGTCGGCGTATTTGCCGGGTTCTAGGCTGCCGAGGTTTTGCTCGTCGCCCGCTGCATAGGCGCTGCCCAGGGTGTAGTTGCGCAGGGCTGTTGCTGCATCGATGCGCTCGCTCGGCAGCCAGCCGCCCTCGGGCCAGTGGCTTTTGGGGTCTTGGCGCGTGATAGCCGTGTAGAGCACGTTCATGCTGGTAACGGGCGTGATAGGGCTGTCAGTACCGAAGGCTTGGCGAATGCCGCGCTGCTTATAGGTTGCAAACGGCCACATGATGCGGCTGCGCTCCATGCCCAAATCGCGCTCGGGGCCGCCCGGGTCGAGCGTAATGTGACAGGGCTGACTCGAGGCAATCACGTTGAGCTTGCGCAGGCGGTCGATGTCCTCGGGCAGGAGGTTCTCCAGATGCTCGAGTGTGTTATGGCCGTGCTGGGGCAGGCCGTACAGGTCGGCGGCCTCCTCGAAGATATCCAGCGCGGCATGAATCGCACCGTCGCCGATAACGTGGATACGCACAGTGTGGCCGCGCTCCGCAGCCGCCAGAACCAGCTTACGCATGCGCTCGGCAGGAACTGTCAGACGGCCCTGGTCGCCCGGGAAGCGCGGATTGGTATAGGGCTCGGTGAGATATGCCGTGTGTTCGCTCGACACGCCGTCGAAGAACTGCTTAAAGCCTGGCGCCGAGAGCAGCGCGTTGTTCGCGTAGCGGGTCTGCAGCTCTTCCAAGCGCAACTGGTCATCCAGCAGCGTGGGGAACAGATGGGCTCGGATGCCCAACTTGCCGGCTGCCTGCAGTTTGTCGTAGACATCGTCGCGGATAAAATCGCAGCCCGGCATGGGCATGAGCGACATGTCGCAGATCGAGGTGATGCCCTGCTCGGCCATACGCCTCATTTGATCGGCGTAAGCGCTTGCAATGCGATCCTCCCCCAGCCACTCAAGGCAGCGCGGAAGCAGCTGCATAGCGGCCGCCTCGTGAGCGATACCCGTGAGCTCGCCGTTTGCATCCTTGTCGTAGCTACCACCCGCCGGAGGCTCGCTGTCGCGTGTCACGCCGAGGGCTTCGAGTGCGCGGCTGTTGAGCCACAGCGTGTGCCCGTCGCCCGAATACATAACGCAGGGGCGATCGGGGAATGCCGCATCGAGCGACGCCTTGGTAGGATGCGCGGGCGGGTCCCAACGGTAGTCGCGCCAGCCCTGCGTCACAACCCAAGCGTCATCGGGCAGGTCCTGGGAAAACTCGAGCGCGTGCTGCACCAGCGCCGCCTCGGACGTGCCCATATCCATGAGCATGTACGGCGAGGAACCGACCGAGGTATGGAAGAAGTGCAGATGAGCGTCATGGAAACCGGGGCAGACAAACTGCTCGCCGTAGTCGATAACCGGCGTGGCGGCGGGAGCGGCGGCGATCACGTCATCGGGCTTGCCGACTGCGACGATACGGTCGCCTGCGATGGCAATCGCCAGCTCGCGGGCAGTATCGATGCCGTCTTGCGCGGTAAAGACGTTCTTGGAGCGGATAATCCGATCGATATGTTGCATGGGCATCCCCATCTCTGGCAGGAAATTCAACACCCCCGAGTGTACTCCCCCGCCCTTGCAACAAAACCCCAAGCGGCAAACGGCAACTTTACCAGCCCTAGCGGCAGGTGGCATACTGGAGAGAGCCTGTACGATTTTGCGATCAACCCAGCAAGGAGCAAATCGACCATGACGAAGACCAAGGCACAGCAGATTATGGCGGCGACCGAGGCTCGTGCGGCTGACGACGTCACCGCAGCCATCAAAGATATCGCTACCGAGTTTGAACCCTATATCATCAAGCAGCGCCGCCACTTCCATAAGCACCCGGAGCTGAGCCTTGCCGAGGAGCGCACGACTTCTGACATCGCCAACCAGCTCGACGCCATGAATATCCCCTACGAGCGTCCCCTTAAGACGGGCCTTGTGGCAACCCTTCGCGGCACCGCGCCCGACGCCTATCGCGAGGACGGCACGCCACGCCGCCGCATCCTGCTGCGCGCCGACATCGACGCCCTGCCCGTCACCGAGCAGACCGGCGAAGAGTTCGCCAGCGTCAACGAGGGCTGCATGCACGCCTGCGGCCACGACTGCCATATCGCCATGATGCTCGGCACGCTGCAAATCCTGCGCCATATGACCGACGACATCCACGGCGAAATCCGCATCGTCTTCCAGCCCAGCGAGGAAAACGGCCAGGGCGCCAAGCTCATGATCGGCACGGGTGTGCTCGACGGCGTCGATGGCGCCTACGCCGCGCACATCTGGAGTGAGGTCGACGCCGGCACTGTGAGCTGCGAGCCCGGACCGCGCATGGCCAATACCGACTGGTTCCGCATCGACGTCCGCGGCACCTCGTGCCACGGCGCCATGCCCCAGCGCGGCCACGACGCCGTCATGGTGGCCGCCGAGATCGTCAATGCCCTGCAGACCATCGTTTCGCGCGAGATCAGTCCCTACGAGCCGGCCGTCATTACCGTCGGCGAGCTGCACGGCGGAACCGCGCGCAACGTTATCGCCGGCACGGCCTACCTCGCCGGCACGGTGCGCACCTACGGAGATTCGACCCACGAGGAAATGCCGGAGCTTATGCGTCGCATCGTGGAGCATACCGCGGCCGCCTTGGGCGCCGAGGCAGAGCTCACCGACTACACCATCGCCAATTACAAGGTCGAAAACGATGCCGCCTCGAGCGAGCGCTGCCGCCAGGCAGTAATCAAATGCCTGGGCCCCACCGGCCAAGGCCATTATCGCGGCACACTCTCGGGTGAGGATTTTTCGGAGTACCTGCGCCGCGTACCGGGCGTGCTCGCCTTTGTTGGCACGCGCAACCCCCAGATTGGCGCCACGTACGCCCAACATTCTTGCTTCTACAAGATTGACGAGTCGGTACTGGCCAAGGGCTCCATGGTGGCCGCCCAATATGCCATCGACTTTTTGGCCGAGCCCACACAAGAAGAGCTCGACGGCCCCACGATTGCCGCGGTCGCCGAGACCAATCCCGACCTGGCAGCCAAACTGCGCTCTGCCAAGGCCACGGCCGCCGAGGCCCGCGACGCCATGCACGATGCCCGCACCGCCCGACACGCCGCAATCAAGGGCATCCACGATGCACGTGCCGCCGCTCGCCGCGAGGAGAAGCACGACGAGTAGTCGATCCACGACCATCTCGCAGTCATAGCCGCATCGCGATATCAAAGCGGGGGCGGACGCTTCGGCACGTCCGTCCCCGCTTATTTGTCAAGCGCTATTTCTACCGTTTCTACCCCGTCCCCAAATGGCAGGTGGCAGGGTTACTCGTCCTGCGGGTCCTCGTCGGAGCTTGGCGCAGGCTCGGGCTCAGGCACGGGCTCAGGCGCAGGCTCGGGCTCCGGTTCCGGCATGGGCGCGGGCTCGGGCTCAGGCACGGGCTCAGGTTCAGGCTCAGGCACGGGCTCGGGCGCGGGCTCGGGCTCGGGCTCGGGCGCAGGCGCCGCAGCGGAATCGGATACGGGCGCTGCGTCGGTGCTAAAACCAGCCGGAGCAGACTTCTTCTCAAACGGCAGCACAAAGGTCAGGACGTCATCCTTATCCTCATCAGCCCATTCAGCTGCATAACGCGCTACCCAATAGCCAACGGCACGATGCTTGAGCATCTTGCCAAAGACCGTAAGGAATACCGTGACAAACGCCGTCAGCACCAAGAACAATACGAGCGTGATGCCACCGCCGGTAACAAGCGCCTCAATAGCCGAAGGACGGTAGTAGTAGTTATACATACCGACAGAGGCAATGGCGCCGAAGACGAGCGTCAGGATCCATGTGACAACGTTGGCGACCAGACCCGTCAAAAACTCGGGAAGGAACGAAGCGCAGAACAGCTTGGTCTTGTTGTGCTTAAACGCCGCCCAGACCTTGTCGAGCGAAAACGCGCTCTCGACACGACCGGTCACCGCAAAGTGCATCACGGCAATGTCGGCGAACATCTTAAAGAAGACCCCCAAGACCGCCGTGGCAATCATAGCCAGGACAAGCAGGCCAAGCGAGCCAAACAGCGCTGCCTCGAGTGCATAGGAGCCGTAATACGAATACGAGCCCGCGGCGCCAATTACCACGCTCTCCACCAGCGAAAGCACTACACCGATAACGGGAATGGCAGCGATAACCTCGAGCACGACCGAGATAACGCTCGAAAAGACTCCGAGGCCAAACGACGTGGAACGCATGAGTGGACGATCCATACCGCCATCAACCTTGAGCGACAGATCGCGACCCCACTCAATACCAAAGCCGGAACCACACACGCTCGCAATGCAAGCTGCCAAAAAGCCGATGGCAGCTGCAATGCCGCCAATAACGGGAATAAACAGCACGAGTACCGACACAACACAAATCAGCGCCGGTAAAAAGGCAATCTGGCACACGCGCTGCAGCACGCCCGGAGTCTTGGTCATATCCTCAAACGCCTGAGCCACACAGCCCTTGGACGCATTCGCCACGGGCGGTTGCGGAACAAACTGCTGGGGCTGACCCTGAGGGGCAGAGGCTGCGGCACCGGCATTGGGGGCACCACACGCACCACAGAACTTATCGTTGTCGCCCATGGGGGCACCACACTGCGAACAGAACATCGAGATCATCCCTTCGTATCTTGAGCGAATCATCTGGATCGCAAACGATGTCTTTAGCATCATTATCACCCAATGTGGGGACAAATACTCCAACATGACGCATTTGCAATGCGCAGGGCGCTATTCGATTGTTTGATGAGCTCGACCGCGTTAGTTCGTTCCGCGGAAACCCTTGCCGACGATCTCGGAGCTGTCGACAATCGTGATAAAGGCACCCGGATCGACTTCGCGCGCATAGCGGCGCAGCTGCACGGCCTCGCGACGGCTTAGCACGCTCATGATCACCGTCACGCACTTGCCCGAGAAAGCACCGTAGCCGCGGCTGATAGTCGCCGTACGGTTGAGATGCTTGACGATAAACTCCTCGACCTTAAGGGGCTCGGAACAAATGACCGTGCAGACTTTGCGCAGGTGAATGCTCTCGATGGCCTTGTCGACCACAAGCGTCTTGGCAAACAGGCCGAGCACGCAGTACAGACCGACGCGCGGACCGTACAAGAAGGCCGCGATGGTCACGATGCCGATATCGACCAACAGCAGCGCGCGGCCGATCTCAAGCGTGGTGCGGCGTTTGAGAATCATGGCGAGGATGTCCGTGCCGCCCGTCGAGGCACCAATATCAAAGACGATGGCGCTGCCGAGCGCCGGCAGAATCACGGCAAAGCACAGGTCGAGCCACATATCGCCCGTCATCGAGACATCGGTCGGAATAAAGAGCTCAAACAGCGAAACATAGGCGGACAGCGCAAACGAGGCAAAGACACTCCACAGGATTGCCTTGCGCTCCAAAAAGATAAAGCCCAGAACGACCAGGACCGCATTGATAATCCACATAAAGACGCCGACGGGCAGGGTCGGGAACAGCGTGGACAGAATGACCGACACGCCCGAGGTGCCGCCAAAAGCAAAGTGATTAGGGGTTTTAAACGCGACGATGGCAAAGGCCGTGAGGATCAGGCCCAAATTGAGCTCGGCAAAAAAGCGCGGAAAGCCCGGCTCCTGGCTGCGCTTGCGACCAGCGCGCTCGCCCCGCTCGATAACATCGCGATCGACCACGCGTTCCATCGGCACTACGGGAGGACGATGCACCTCCTCGGCAGCACGCGACGCCGCCTCTGCCGCAGCGGCCTCAATTGCCCATGCCTTGCTTTCTGTTTCGTGCTCGTCGGCCATTACGGCAACCCCTCGTTAACAATTTGGAAACAATGCGCCCATTAGAGTAACGCGGAACGTGGGGATTGCAACCCTTAGTTAGACGAGCGGTATGACTATATCGGGAGCGTACAAAAACGGCCGGCCACGCTTTTGCTTGCGCGGTCGGCCGTTTAATGTTTTCGCAGATAAAACCTGCCAAAACAAACCTGTCCCTTTTTGGAAGGTTATTCGTGCTGGCTGGTGCGGTGCTCGTACTCCTCGGGGGTGATGACATCCTCGATGCGCAGGTTGACGCCCGCCACCTCAAGGCCAGTCATCGCGGCAAGGCGCTCGGTGACACGTGCCTTAACATCGTCGAAGATCGCGGGCGCATAGGCGCCGTACTCGATGATGACGGAGATGTTGACGACCACGCGATTATCGTCGGTGACCTCGACCGTCACGCCCTTGGTCAGATTCTCGGCACCAAACTGCTCCTGCACAAAGTGCATGAGGTTACCCTTCATGCCCAGAACGTGCGGAACCTCGCGGGTGGCCATGGCAACGATCTTCTCGATCACGCCGTTGGAATAGGTCAGCGAGTCCTCGGACTCATCCGCTTCCTCGTCGTCCTCATCCGTATCGGACTCGGCCTCGACGAGAGCCTCATCCTCGAGCGTCACATCCTCAGCTTCGGCGACGACCGCCTCGTTCTCCTCGAGCTCGGTATCGGCTACATCGACCTTCGTATTAAAAGCCATGGTTCCTCCTTATGCCCGCCGCGGATGCGACAGTCGAATACATATTAGCGGCCGCTAAACAGACGGCCGAAGAAGTTGACGATCCCGTTCTCGCCGTCGCGAATTTGGCCGATCACAGCGCCGATCAGCACGAAGAATGCAATGACGAGCGTGTCCCACAGGCCCAACGTGAGCACCAACACGGCGAGGATAAAGCCGGCGACGGCGCCGAGCGTGGTGTTGGGATGACGCACAGCATAGCTCCAGACGGCAGCGCCCGTACCCTTGATGAGACCCATAGCCTCGTCAAAATCCGCGGCTGCCGCGTCTTGTAACTCGGTTGCCTCTGCTTTGGAATCAACAGGTTCGCTCGCCGACGTGGCGCTCTGGTCAATCGTCAGGCGCGGCGTACGAGCGGTCTTATCTTGATTGGTATCACTCACCGGAAACCTCCACGGTCTGGACGGTAGTCTTGGACGGCAAAAAACGGACGCGCGCGGTCGTACCCGGCGCGCCGAGCATGGTATCGCAGGCTTCTTCGATGCGCTGCTGCATCGCGGTAGCCAGAGATGCCACGTCCTTATCGTCAAGCGCGATAGCCTCGACCTTAAAACGGACGTGCGAATCGTCGGGGCCTTGGACGCGAGCCTCGACATGCTCGACCATCACGCGGTCGTCGCGCTCGGCAGCAACCCTGGCGCACGAAGAAAGCGCCGCAAGGGTAACCTCGATATTGCTCTCCCCCGCCGGATGCACGCAGGACGGTTCGCGACGGGCGAACATCAGGCGGAAAAAGCTCAGCAGTACGCCGATCGCCACGACGCCGGCGCACGCCGTCACGACGATGCGCGGCATGGGGTCGCGCATCAGCAGCATAAAGCGATACGTATACGGCCCCCAAAACTGGCAGACAAGCGTACCCAGTGCCACGATGGTGGCGGCAAGATACACGATCGCTAGGGCTCGTTTGAGTACGCGCACGCGGCGCTCCCTTCAAATCTCGGCTCTCGAAATGCAAAACGGTTCGCATCATTATAAAAGAGCCGGGTCCGGTGCTCTACGCACGCGGATCCGGCTCATCTATTCCACGAGGCTTGCATGCTCGCTTCATTATGCCCAGATATGCACGGCTTAACCCGTGCAGGCGCTACTCCTCCTCGAGGGCAGCGATGACCTCGTCGGTCATGTCCATGGTGCTGTAGACGTCCTGGACGTCGTCGAGCTCCTCGAGACGGTCGATGAGGCGCTGAACCTTCTTGGCGTCGGTACCGGAGACCTCGGTCGGAGTGGTCGGAACCATGGTGGTCTCGGAACCCTTGACCTGGACGCCCTGCTCCTCGAGTGCCTTGGAGACAGCCATGACGTCGTTAGCAGCGGTCCAGACGATCCACTCCTCGCCGGCGTCCTCGTAGTCCTCGCCACCAGCCTCGGCGATGGCCATCATGAACTCATCCTCGTCACCGGCAGCACCGTTGGCGATCATGGTCTCCTTCTTGGCGTTCTCGTCCAGGATCTCCTTGGCGACGACGATCTGGCCCTTGCGCTCAAACTGGAAGGCGACAGAGCCGGAGGTGCCCAGGTTGCCACCAGCGTGGGAGAAGGCGGAACGGACATCAGCGGCGGTACGGTTGCGGTTGTCGGTCAGGCAGTCAACATAGACGGCGACACCGGCGGGACCATAGCCCTCGTACACGATGTTCTCGTAGACGGCGGCATCGGCACCCGAACCAAAGGCCTTGTCGATAGCGGACTTGATCTTGTCCTTGGGCATGGACTGAGCCTTGGCCTTAGCAACGGCAGCGGCGAGGCTGGCGTTGTTCTCGGGCAGCGGGTCACCGCCGAGACGGGCAGCAACGGTGATGTTGCGGCTCAGCTTGGAGAAGAGGGCGGAACGCTTGGCGTCCTGCGCGCCCTTACGATGCTTGGTTGTGGCCCACTTAGAGTGTCCGGACATACGTGTCTCCTATCGGTTTTGACCTAAAGCCCAGCGCAGATGCTCGGGCAATATAAACAAACGTCGTTATGATATACCTACTGGCCTGCGAGATAAACCCCAAAATGAAGGCGTCGTGATGATGCCATCCTTTGGTGCAAAGCAACCTGTCCCCTTTGCACCAAATTAGGACCAGAGAAGGTCGCTGCGAGTGATGGTGGCGCCGATGGCAAAGGGCATGCAGGCGATAACCGGATACAGGTAGCGCATATAGGTCGAACCGTTGCAGGGACCGATCAGACACACGGCGAGCACGCCCAGCAGCGGCACCCAAATGGCCAGCCCGCGCCACGAATGGCGGCGCAACAGGTAGACCACCACGGCGATCATAATCCACACATAGGTGGCCGAGCTCATGGTGAGCGAGATAAACGGAATGCGCTGCACCGCCACGCGATACAGGTTGATCAGGTGGTCGCACCAGCGCACAACCTTGCTATCGACCGGATGGAAGTCAAAGTACTTGAGGTTATCGGGCTTCGCCATAATCTCGGCACTGCGCGCCGTGCTGTAGACCCACGCATCGCGGGCACTCGGATAAAAGTAGCCGTAGTAGTTATTGATGAGCGCCGAGATGTAGCACTCGGGATCCTTTTTGAACATCTGCGCCCAGACCTCAAAATAGGCCTTGATGTCCTCCTGCGAGGCGTACTCGTTAAAGCAATTTTTGACGGCGTCCGACTTATCCGGGTTGTAGCGGCGGCCCAGATTGTCGTACTTGAGCACACGGTCGATCACGGCACGCTCATCGTCGGTCACCAAGCCGTCGCAAGGAGCCTCCACGATAGTACCGTCCTCCTTAACCGTAGGGTTGACACCCGAGTTGAGGCCGTCGTGCTTTTGGACAAAACGAGCCGTCTGCTGGAACGGAATCGAGAGGATTTCGCGCTTGGAACCAGGCGTAATGTCGTGCGCCGGCATAAAGACCTTGGTGAAGTACATATTAGAGGCAAGGCAGAGTCCAAGCACCGCAAGAACTCCCACCCAGCGGAAACGCGAGATGGCGCCCGAAGGCGCAGCACCGGCCTGCTTGACTGCACGACGAGCCACATGCGCGTCCCATGCGCAAAACGCCGCCGCGATTACGCATGCCGCCAGGGGAAACACCAGGCCGCCGTTGCGCAGAAACGTGGAACCCATGGCACCCAGAGCGAGCAGCAGCCAGTCATGGCGCGCAAAGAGCACGGGCCTCTGTTCGCCCGCACGCTCGGCATTGGCATCGCGACGGGGCAGGCCGCAGGCCACGAGCTTCACGGTCTGCACCAACAGCACCAAAAACGCGTCGGCAAACAGCACATCTTTGGTAAGCAGGGCCGCGTAGTTGGAGAACATGGGCATAAACACAAAGAACAGCAAGATCACGCCGCGGATCGGCAAGCTCACGCCCAGCTTGCGCAGCGACGAGATGGAATAGGCCATGCAGGCGGCCGTAATGACGAACTGAGCGCAGGTGTAGATGGCAAGACCTGCGTTGGCACTGTTGAACAGTGAAAGCCCCAGCTGGACGCACGAACCGATGATAGCCGTGTGCACCACGGGGTGATGTCCGTTGAGCAACACATTGGGATTGAGCAGACGCAGGTAGTCACTCGTGCCGTTGGGGTAGTTGAACCACTGGCGAATCTGCGCACCCGTATCTCCCATAAAAAGGCCGGGCAGCGAAGCGATGAGCGTGGGCGCCCAGGCGACCATAAGCACCAGGAAGGGCCCGGCAAAGGGATGGACCGAGAGCGCGGCGTGAGCCATACGCCATACGCGGCCAAAGTGCGCTTCGGAAAACGGAATGCGCCGAGAGCTCAGCCAATCTAGACACTCAAAAGCCAGGTAGAAGGCAACGACCGCCAAGAGCATCCAGCCCGCACCGCCTATCCAGGCGCAGATGATGCGAGCCTTGTCGCCGAGTACGATCTCGGCAGAATCGGTGAGGTCGTAGCTGCGGCCAAACACCATGCAGACGGCAAAGAACAGCGACGGAAGGATCACCGAAGGACGCCAAGCATCGCCGCGGCCAAAGAATACGTAGCGAAACGGCAGAGTGAGCAGGCAGGCAAGCGCAAGCAGCATGACCGCGTCGGTATGGCCGGCAAACGAGAGGAGCACCTCGTAGCACACGTACAGCATGCCCGAGGCTTTGGGGTCAATCGCCAAGACTGCGTTGCTCGAGACCGGCGCGGGATCGATGGAAAACGCCGTGGTCGCCAACAGCGCGAGCAGAAATGCGATGAGCGTCTGCTTGGCGGGGTAGCGCTTAAACCAGACGATGCGGGCAGCGTCGCGCGCAGCCGTTGTGGAGAGGTCGGAATCCTTCACAGTCCAAAGAGCCTTTCTAGAAACCCGCCAAAAAGGGACAGGTTTATTTTGGCAGGTTTTATCTGGGAAAACGTTACGGTCCTGTCATCGTTGCCTAGCAAACCACCACAAAGGTGCCTGTCCCCTTTGTGGTGGTTAGACGTCGAGGTAGATGCGCTGGGGGCGATTGCGGTGTAGGGCGAAGATGATGAGCACCAGGCCGGCAATCACGAGCGGCAAACTCAGCAGCTGGCCCATGGTGATAACGCCTCCCAGCAGATAGCCCAGCTGGGCATCGGGCACGCGCACGAACTCAACGAGAAAGCGGACGATGCCGTACCCCATCACGAACACGCCCATAAACGTGCCCTGGGGCAGCAGCGGCTTTTTGCGACTGAGCACCTGTAGGATGCAAAAGAGCACGATGCCCTCTAGAAACGCCTCATAGAGCTGGGAGGGATGGCGCGGCATATCGCCCGCAGTGCCGCCAAAGACCACACCCCAAGGCAGATCGGTCGGCTTACCCCACAGCTCGCCGTTGACGAAATTGGCACAACGGCCCAGGCACAGGGCCAGCGGGGCGCCGATCACGGCAAGGTCGGCGACGGTCCAGGCGTCGAGCTTATACATGCGACACACGATGATGCCGCCCAAGATGCCGCCCACCAGGCCGCCGTGGAAGCTCATGCCGCCCTCGTTGGTGGCAAAGATCTCGAGCGGGTGGGTCCAATAGTAGCCATCGCCGTAAAAGACGACGTAAAACAGGCGCGCGCCGATGATGAGGCCAAAGACCGCGCCGACCACGACACTCGTCAGGTCGTCAATCGTGATGTTAAAGCCCCAGCGACGCTGCGTGCGGTACATGACGACCGCCGTGAGCAGGGCGCCGACCACATAGGCCAGACCATACCAGTAAATCGTGATGGGCCCCGCCGAAATCGCGACGGGATCAAGCATATGGTAGAAGTCGTTGAGCATGTCGACCCTCCTACTCCCTACATACCAAATGCGGCCGCGGGCCTTGCGCTCGCAGCCGCATATTTGGGCGTAACGTCTATGCGGAGTATGCCGTCCGCAGCTTTCGCAGCTTAGAACGGCGCGTACTCGTCGTACAGGTCCTCGGCCTCGCCGGAGGCATTGACCTGCTCGACACGGGTAACGCCGGGCACATGCTCCTTGAGGATACGCTCAATACCCATGGACAGGGTCAGCGAGCTCATGGGGCAGCCGGCGCAAGCGCCCTGCAGCTCCAGTTTGACGACGCCCTCGTCGTCAACGCCCACATACTCCATATCGCCGCCGTCGGCCTGCAGGTTGGGGCGAATCTCTTCAAGAACCTTCTTAAGCAGCTCTTCGTTAACAGCCACAGGGGCTCCTTTCTCACAATTACGCGGGCGCGCCCGCGGACAGAAGCTATGTTACTACAGCCGTGTACCCGCTCACGAGCCGTCCATGCGCGCAGACGCGACTTTCACGAGTAGTCAATTTGGGACGGGGCTCTTTTGGCTGCCTTTTGTTGCCAGCTGGCGTTGCCACGCGCTACTGCTGAGCCTGCCCCTCGGTGCCGATGTGAACATCGACGATAACCTGGCGGTAGCTAATGCCGCAGGAGTCGAGGATGCGGCGGCTGATGCGTCCGTCATCGGTGTCGGCGTACTTGTTGTCCAGGTAGACAACCTCGCCCACGCCCACCTGCGCCAAAATCTTGGCGCAGTCGTGGCACGGGAACAGCGTGACGTAGACCGTGGAACCCTCGAGGTCCTTGAGCGAGCCACGGTAGTTGAGCACGGCGTTGGCCTCGGCATGGACCACGTAGTTGTGCTTGTCCTGCAGCGGGTCGTCGCTCGTACCCCACGGGAAAAAGTCGTCGTTGAGCGCCGAGGGCGTACCGTTGTAGCCCACCGAAAGGATACGGTGGTTGGTGCTGGCGATGCACGCACCCACCTGCGTGTTGGGGTCCTTGCTGCGGCGCTGTGCGGCGATGGCCACGCTCATAAAGAACTCGTCCCAGCTAATAACGTCGCGGCGCTTGCCCGACGCGGTTTGATGAAGATCGTCCGACATGGCAGACACCTCCGCAATCGCAATAGTTTGGCCCATTGTAGCAGGTGAAAGGTGGGGGCGCTTATCCCACAGCCCCTCGCCCTACGCGCGGCGGGGCTTTTGGCTGATGCGGTAGAGCTCGGCGAGACCCCGCAACGTCAGCGCGTCGTCTACCGTCAGGCTATGGCCGACCAGCGCCGCAAGTGCCTCGGCATCGTCGCCGGTAATGACGATGGGCACATCGCCCTCCCCCGCGGCCTTGGTCGCGCGCATCTCGGCAAGCACCATGTCGAGCATTCCGTCGATGCGGGCTACCTCGCCCAAAACCACACCCGAGCGCATGGCCTCGCGCGTGTTGCGTCCGATGACGTGCGTTGGCGCCGAGGGCTCAACCTGGGGTAGGCGCGCTGCTGCCGCCGAAAGCGAACGGGCGCCGAGGGCCAGGCCTGGCGCGATAACGCCGCCCACAAAGGTACCGTGCGCGTCGATGACCTCGATATTGGTCGTCGTGCCCAGGTCAATCACGATGCACGGCGAGCCGTAGACGGCGCGGGCCGCCACGGCATCGGCGATGCGGTCGGGACCGATCTCGGCCGGATCGTCGTAGTGCACGGGTATGCCGGTCTTAAGTCCCGGCCCCACGGTGAGCACGCGCCCCGTGCAGGTGCGGGAAAGTGCCGCCTTCCACGGGCGCTCGAGCGCCGGGACTACACAGCTCAGCACGGCCGCGGCGGGTGCAAGCACCCCGGGCACACCTGCATCGGCGGCGAGCGCGCCCATGACCTGTACAAGTCGCATGCGTGCCTCGTCGGCCGTAATGCTCGACGGCGTCGTGATCTCGCATGTCGCAAGCGGACATTCCTGCGCCGCGGCCGAATCCTCTGCAAACAGGCCAAAGCGAATGAACGTGTTGCCCACGTCGACCGTCAATATATATGCGCACCCATTAAGCATCGTCGGCGCTCCTTTCGTCTGCCCAGCAGTATATCGCCTACCTAAACCAGTCATCCCAAAATGACTAGCTTGCGGCTATACTGGTGCGCGGTCGTTTGCGAGCTCACGCGGCGGCCCTTGGTAACCCGACTTCCCGCGCCGTATCCGTAACGGCGCTCCCGGGGGAAGCGGATATACGCAAAGGAGTTCTATATGAGCAATCCCTCGAACCGCGCTTCGATGCGCGGGCAACTCACGCTGCGCGGCGTCGTCATAGGCGTCCTTGGCTGCGTGATCATCACGGCAAGCTCGGCCTACACGGCCCTCAAGATGGGTGCACTCCCCTGGCCGATCGTCTTCGCTGCCGTCATCTCGCTGTTCTTCCTGAAGCTCATGGGCAACGCCAGCCTCAACGAGGCAAACGTCACCCATACCATCATGTCCGCAGGCGCCATGGTCGCCGGCGGCCTGGCGTTTACCATCCCGGGCGCCTGGATGCTGGGCTATGCCGACCAGATCAGCTGGCTCGACATGTTTATCGTGGCACTCGTCGGCACCATCTTGGGCCTGCTGGCAACGGCGCTCATCCACCGCCACTTTATCGTGGACGCCGCGCTGGAGTTTCCCACCGGCAATGCCGCAGCTCAGACACTGCGCGCCACCGAGGCCGGCGGCAAGACCGGCAAGCAGCTCTTTGGCTCCATGGCCATCGCAGGCATCTACAGCGTGCTTCGCGACGCTCTGGGCGTGGTGCCCAGCATGCTGTGCACGCTCAATATCCCCGGCGTGACCTTTGCCATCTATAACTCGCCCATGCTGCTCTCCATCGGCTTTTTGGTTGGCTTCGCCCCGGTTGCCTTCTGGTTTGCCGGCGCGCTGCTAGGTAACTTTGGCATCATCGTGGGCGGCACCGCTGCCGGTCTATTCGACGTTGTGACTGCGCAAGGCATCGTCAAATCGCTCGGCATGGGCCTCATGATGGGCTTTGGCGTCGCCGTCGTCCTCAAGGACATCCTGCCGCAGGTCGCCGGCATCGTCCGCGGTCTTGCCGCCGACAGCTCCACCGACACCGACGAGCAGTCGCTCATCTCGGGCTCCCTTAAGCTCGACGCCGGCATCATCGGCCTGGGCGCTGCCGCCATCGCCGTGATCGTCGCCATCGCGCTCGACCTTGGTCCCGTCCCGGCCGTCATCGTGACGCTGTTCACCTTTGTCACTACCATTATGAGCGCACAGAGCTGCGGCCAGACGGGCATCGACCCCATGGAGATCTTTGGCCTCATCGTCATGCTCATCGTGGCTGCCTTCGCACAGATCGCTCAGGTCAAGCTGTTCTTTATCGCCGGCATCGTAGCCGTGGCGTGCGGCCTTGCGGGCGACGTCATGAACGACTTTAAAGCCGGCGCCGTGCTGGGCACCAACCCGCGTGCACAGTGGATCGGCCAGGCCATCGGCGGCATCGTGGGCGCCCTGGTCGCCGCAGCCGTCATGGTCGCGCTCGTCACCGCCTATGGCCCGGACGCCTTTGGCCCCGACAAGAGCTTTGTTGCCGCGCAGGCAAGCGTTGTCGCCACCATGGTCTCGGGCATCCCAAGCGTGCCGTGGTTCGTTGGCGGCTTTATCGCCGGCATCGTCATGTACTGGCTCGGCATTCCGGCCATGATGATCGGCCTGGGCGTGTACCTGCCGTTCTACATGTCACTCACGGCATTCCTGGGCTCCTGCGTCAAGCTCGCCTACGACAAGTGGGCCGCACGCCGCGACGCCACTGCCGGTCTTTCGGACGAGGAGAAGGCTGCCAAGGACGCCGCCTTCCAGGAGCAGGGCCTGGTTGTCGCCAGCGGCCTGCTGGGCGGCGAGTCCATCGTCGGCGTTATCCTGGCGTTTGTCTCCGTGGGCTTAAGCCTGCTGGGGTAGGCCGAACAACAACGCGCCAGCGCAGAGCGCGGGGTCGGAATCAAACCGGCCCCGCGCTTTTTTGTCTATTTGACTCTTATGATCCTCACGGCGTTTTAGCCATGTCGATTGTCCTGACTTCCAGGTCAACAAACCTTGTCTGACACCTCGCCTAACGCGGTGTAGAGTAAAGACGACAGACGCAAGAAGCGGCTCAGAAGCTAAACGAGGTAAGCATGGAACTCGACAAACAACAGATCAAGCGGCTGCGCGAGCGTCATCATCGTCGTCACGGTATACGCCCTGCACACAGCGAGGCCATGGAGAATGCCACCCGTTTCCTTAAGCAGGCGTTCAACATACGCGAGGGACGCGCGCCCTATCACGTGATTCGCAAGCGCTTTGTAAACGGGGCGCGCCTGACTGGCTCGCACTTATGCATCCTGATCATTGCCATGTTGATCGCGAGCATCGGCCTCGATATCGACTCGGACATTGCCATCGTGGGCGCCATGCTCATCTGTCCGCTCATGGGCTCGGTCCTTGCCATGGCATACGGCATCGCCACGCTCGACCGCGAGATTGCCGTCGAGGCAATTGCCGGCCTCGCGCTGCAGATGGTCTTTTGTCTAATCACGTCCACGCTGTACTTTAAGCTCTCGCCCCTTGGCACCACCACGGCCGCCATCATCGACAACTCGACACCGACTGTGTGGGACCTTGCCGTCGCGCTCGCGGGCGGCTTTGCGGGCGGACTGGGCAACTCGCGCGACCAGGAACCCGCCACGCTCATCGCCGGCGTGGCCGTGGCGACCGCGCTCATGCCGCCCCTGTGCGCGGCGGGCTATGGCATCGCCATCGCGAGCGGGTCGCTGTTTCTCTCGGCCCTCTACGAGTTTGGCATCAACGTCGTCTTTATCGCGCTGGCGGCCGAAGCCGTACTACTTCTTTTGCGCGTGCCGCTCAAGCGCGACCTCAACGGCGACGGCATTGTGACCGCCGAGGAAAATGCCGAGGTCGATGAGCTGTCACACAAGGTGCGCCGCCGCATCATCGTGGGTACGGTGATCTTTGCCATCCCCTGCATCGTCATGACCGCGGGGTCCATTGGCTCGGCACAGGCCGGCGTGCAGGACGGCTACGGCGTCACCGAAACCACGCGCGAGCTTGCCGCGGTGCTGCCGGGCTTTAAGGATTACACCGTTGCCGTCGAGACCTCGGCCACCGAAGGCGAGGAGGAGGGCCTTGTCGAGCGCGAGGTTGTCGCCCACGTGACGACAAGCGAGGCGCTTGGGGCACACGACCGCCGTGTAGCCCGCAAGCTCATCGACCTCAATGTGCCCGAGCTCGATCGCGTGGAGTTTGATGTGCAGTAATACGCGACGTGGGATGGATGCGCGCAGCCGCGAGTCACGACATGGCGCAGACGTGACGCGGGCCACGAGCAAATAGCGGGGCGCGGTCCATGGCCGCGCTCCGCTCGCTGATTTATTGCCGTGAATCATCTGTCCGCATCGACATCGCCAGACTCCACTGTAAACGCCGGACCGGTACTCACCAGATAAAAACGGGTCACCCTGGTATCTCTAAATAGGTAGAGCAAGCCCTGATCGCGTCGGCGCGAAATATACGCCACGTGGACCGCACCGAATTCTTCGCCGTTTTCCTTCTTTAATATCAGGATGTTGGGGTCATCCGTACGCTTAAACTGCCCGTCTGTGCAGATTCCGTCTTGGTCGACCAGCTGCCATCGACAGTTGTCCTCCTCAAGAAAAGCCAGGGTTTCCCGACTTGTTTCGTCATCCCGATAGTAACCATCAATGGCAAAGCCTTCGGAAACGCATTCCTGCATATAGGATGTTTCTCGATTTATAGCAAACTGCCCTGCAGCGCCCAGGAGCACAGCCAGGCAGACCACTGCGAGGGCTATCGAGATAGTACGGCGGTTCATGTCAACCAGCCCGATACTTGTTTAACGGAGTGCAAAACATACTTGGTACCTCCGGTATCATGACGAACGTCACCTACGGCCTGCCGGCAATCATATGTTTACAACATCAAACCATATGGCAACCACTCGCGAGAGGAGTATCGGCGAACGGTGCATTTTTGCGTTCTATTGGCCAAACGTCAACGCGCGCTACGGCTCTTGCTCGACCTATTCAGATCTTGTCGCATACTACCGTAGATCCCCAACGCTTCCGCCCCCAAGAGATCATTTTTAGTACGTAAAGAAGCCCTCGCCCGAGCTTTCGCCCAGCTTACCTTCGTCGAGCATCTTCTTGAGGACGGACGCCATAGCCTTAAAGTTGTAGGGCATCATCATCTTCTTGAGCAGCGGGCTCACCAAGCCCGGCACCTTCTGATACTGCATGACGATGTTGTAGGCCGTCTGGATACCCACCGTGTCGAATACGCGGAACGGGCCCTTGGGAGCGCCGGTGCCACGCGTCCATGCGAGGTCAATGCTCTTGGGGTCGCTCACGCCCGAAACGTACAGGTCAAGACCCGAAAGCAACCACGGTACCAGCATGGAGTTGAGCAGGTAGCCGTTCTTTTCCTTGTTGACGGGCAGGGCAAGCATGCGGATGTCGTTGGCGAAGTCGACGAGCTCGTCGAAGTAGCGCTTGTCGGTTTGGTCCTGTGCCATGACCTCGGTCATGTTGTTCTTCCAGATAGAGTTGGCAAAGTGCAGCGACAGGTACTTCTCGGGACGGCCGGTGTACTTGGCAAAGGTGCTCGGCAGCAGCGTGGATGAGTTGGTCACGATGACGGTCTTTTGCGGCAGAACCGGGGCGAGCTTCTTGTAGAAGTCGATCTTTGCCTGGGTGTCCTCGGCCATAGACTCGATGACCAGGTCGGCGTCGGCCACGGCCTTGGCAAGATCGAGCTCCAGCTTGAGTGTGGAGTAGGCACGCTCGACGGCGGCGAGCGCCGCTTCCTTGTCGAAGGGCTGGGTGCCATCGGCGATACCGGCGCACCACTCGCCCGTACCGTCCGCCATGCCCTCGATTGCCGCGATGTACTCCTTGCGCACGCGATCGATCTTGGGCTGGGTGCGGCCGATGCTGCCCTCGCTGCGCAGCCAAATCGTTACATCAAAGCCGCAGTAGGCAGCCTGAAAGGCAATCTGGCTTCCCAACACGCCGCCGCCGGCAACACAAACGGTCTTGTAGCTCATGGAACGGTCCTCTCTTACGTAATTCCATAGATGTGTATTTATTCAACCGTAAGGATGACGCACGCTGGGGGTGGGTTCTATAAACGGGCGGTATTTCGCGGCAAACGGCTACATATGTTCATTATCTCAGGGTTCCGAGGACAGTTTTTGGTGCCACCGAGACGTCGTTTTTGGAAGTATGCGGCAAATTCCGGAACTCTTGAGCACATCCTGGTTTTTCGCCAATAAAACCGCAGGTACAGAGCTTGGACATATCCGGTGTGCTCGGCCTATTCAGATTTTGCCGCATACTTCCGAAATCTAAGTTCGCAAAGGGTGATAGTTGGGGCATTTACGCAACATATGTCCAGCAAAAACGGGTGGTAGTCGATACGCTACCGCCCGTTTGTCTCATATCTAGCCCATAGCAGGCCAGTTACTTCTTAATGCCGCGTCCCAGACGCTCGGCGACCGACGCAACGGCTTCCTCGCTGGCCGGTCCGCAGCTCGCGCAGCCGTCGTGGGCACGCATCTGGCCAGTGACCTCGTCCATCGCGAGCGGCGCCACCTTCTCGAGCTTAAAGCCCTTACCGGCGCGCATGTTCTCCTTGGCCACGCTGATCATGAGTTTAATGCGGTTGAGCTGGTTGACCTCGGACGCACCGGGATCGTAGTCCACAGCGACGATGTTGCTCTCGGGATGCTGGCGGCGCAGCTCCTTGATCACGGCCTTGCCCACCACGTGGTTGGGCAGGCACGCAAAGGGCTGCGTGCAGATGATGTTGGGCGCACCATGGTCGATCAGGTCGAGCATCTCGGCCGTGAGCAACCAGCCCTCGCCCATGTTGTTGCACACCGAAAGCACCGTGCGGGCCTTGTCGGCCATGGCACCGATGCGCTCGGGCGCCTCAAAGCGACGGGACTTCTCGAGCATCTCTTCCACCGGCGTACGCATCCAGTCCACGAGCTTGATGAGCGCTTGCATGCCCGCACGCGTCGTGGCGGAGCTGCCCAGCTCGTCCTTCTGCAGTTCGGCGTTACTCATGGAGTAGAGGAAGAAGTCGAGCAGGCCCGGCACCACAGCCTCGCAACCCTCGCGCTCGATGACGTCGACCACGTGGTTGTTGGCCGTGGGATGGAACTTGACCAAGATCTCGCCGACCACGCCCACGCGCGGCTTGGTGCCCTCGCCCACAAGCGGCATGGTATCGAACGCGCGGATGGCCTCGCGGCACAGCTTGGTGTAGTTATGCCTGTTGAACTTGGGCGCCAGCTTGCGGGCGCGCGCCATGTACTCCTCGTAGAGTGCGTTCGCCGCACCGGGCGTTGCCTCGTACGGGCGGCAACGATAGAGCATCTGCATCATCACGTCGCCAAAGAGCACCGCGTAGACTGCCTGCTTAAGCAGCGCCGGCGTAATCTTAAAGCCGGGGTTGTCCTCGCCCAGCGCCACGGCCGAAAGCGAGATCACCGGAATCTCGGGGTGGCCGCTCTCGCGCAGGGCCTTGCGGATAAGCGCGATGTAGTTGGTGGCACGGCAGCCACCGCCGGTCTGGCTGATGACCACGGCTGTCTTGGACAGGTCGTACCGACCGCTCTCGATGGCCTCCATGATCTGACCCGTCACCAGGATCGACGGATAGCAGATGTCGTTGTTCACATAGCGCAGACCGGCCTCGACGGCATCGTGGTCAGTCGAGGGCAGCAGCTCCAGGTTGTAGCCGGCACCGCGGAACACCTCTTTGACCAGGTCAAAGTGGATCGGCGCCATCTGCGGGCACAGGATGGTGTAACCCTCCTCGCGCATCTGCTCGGTAAAGGGCACCTTGGGCCATGCGGTCGAGGCGCTCTCACGCTGCGCCTCGAACGTGTACTTGCGGCTCGCGAATGCGGGAGCATCCATGGAGGGTGCCACCGGCGCGGCGTCGCCCTGCTCGTAGGCCTCGCCCGCTGCCGTAGCCTCGGCCAAGCGCTCGGCCTCCTGGTCCTTGAGCGCCGCCATGAGCGAGCGGATGCGGATGCGCGCAGCGCCCAGGTTGGACACCTCGTCGATCTTGAGCACGGTGTAGATCTTGCCGCTGGCCTCAAGGATTTCCTGCACCTGGTCGGTGGTCAGAGCGTCCAGGCCACAGCCGAAGGAATTGAGCTGGATCAGATCCAGGTCGTTGCGCATCGTCACAAAACGGGCGACGGCATACAGGCGGCTGTGGTACATCCACTGGTCGACGACGCGAATCGGACGCTCAGGCTTTACCAGGTGCGCGAGCGAATCCTCGGTAAAGACCGCAAAGCCAAAGCTCGAGATAAGCTCGGGCAGGGCATGGTTGATCTCGGGGTCGTTATGGTAGGGGCGGCCGGCGAGCACAATGCCGTGGCCACCGTGGTCCTCGACCCACTTAAGAGCCTCCTCGCCCATGGTCTGGATGTCCTCATGGAAACGCGCATCGGCCTCAAAGGCAGCGTTGACAGCGGCATCGACCTCGGAGCGCGTGATCTTGGGCCCACGCACGCGACCGCGACCGGCTTGCGCATCGGCCACACGGTCGACGGCGAGCACCTGGTACAGACGGCGCTTGAGCTCGGTCTTGTCGTGATACGGCACAAACGGATACAGGAACTCGATGTTCTGCTCGCGGATCTCGTCGATGTTGAGTGCCAACGCCGTGGGGTAGCTCATGACGATGGGGCAGTTATAGCAGTTGCCAGCCGTCGGATCCTCCTTGCGCTCCCAGCGCACGCACGGCATCCAGATGAAGTCGACATCGCGGTCGATAAGGTTCATCACATGGCCGTGGCTCATCTTTGCCGGATAGCACACGCTCTCGGACGGCATGGACTCGATGCCCGCCTGGTAGGTCTTCTTGCTCGACTGGTCGGACAGCTGCACGCTAAAGCCCAGGCGCGTAAAGAACGCATGCCAGAAGGGGTAGTTCTCGTACATGTTGAGTGCGCGCGGGATACCCACGGTGCCGCGCGGGGCCTCGTCGGGGCTCAGCACCTCGCGGTTAAAGAGCAGCTCGTTTTTCTTTTTAAAGAGGTTAGGAGCCTCGGTTTTTTGCTTTTTGTGGCCGGCACCCTTCTCGCAGCGGTTACCGGTAATGAAACGCCTGCCGCCGCCAAAATCGTTGACGGTGAGCTGGCAGTTGTTGGAGCAACGGCCGCAGCGGACGTGTTTTTGCGTCACGGTGAGGTGCGCGATGTCCTCGGCAGAAAGGATGGTCGAGGTGCCGTCGGCGCCGGCGCGGTCGCGGGCGAGCAGGGCCGCACCGTAAGCACCCATGCAGCCGGCGATGTCGGGACGCACGGCGTGCACGCCGGTGAGCTGCTCATATGCGCGCAGCGTGGCATCGGACATAAAGGTGCCACCCTGAACGATCACCTGGCTGCCGATCTCCTTGGGGTCGCGCAGCTTAATGACCTTGAACAGGGCATTCTTGATGACGGAATAGGACAGGCCGGCCGCGATGTCGCCCACCGTGGCACCTTCCTTTTGCGCCTGCTTGACGCGCGAGTTCATAAAGACCGTGCAGCGGCTGCCCAAATCGACCGGGGCCTTGGCATGGATGGCGGCATCGGCGAACGCGCGCACGTCCATGTTCATGGACACGGCGAAGCTCTCGATAAAGCTGCCGCAGCCCGATGAGCAGGCCTCGTTGAGCATAATGTGCTCGATGACGCCGTCCTTCACGCGCAGGCACTTCATGTCCTGGCCGCCGATGTCCAGGATAAACTCGACACCGGGCAGGAATGCCTTGGCGCCGCGCAGGTGCGCGACGGTCTCGATCTCGCCGGAATCGGCCTTGAGGGCCTCGATGAGCAGCGCCTCGCCGTAGCCCGTGGTGGTCACGTGGCCGATGGTGCAGCCGGCAGGGATGTGATTGTAGAAATCGGCCATGATGACCTTGGCCGTGCCCAGGATGTCGCCGTTGTTGTTGCCGTACCAGGTGTGCAACAGCTGGCCGTCCTCGCCCACGAGCGCGGCCTTCATGGTGGTGGAGCCGGCGTCGATGCCGATGAACACGCGGCCGGTGTAGCCGTCGAGCTTACCCTTGGGGACGACTTCCTGGTCGTGGCGGTTCTTGAACTCGGCAAAGTCCTCGTCGGTGGCAAAGAGCGGATCCAGGCGCTCGACCTCGGCACCCTGCGTGTCACCCAGGCTGTCGATGGCCTCGATAAGCTGCGGGAACGTGCTGAGCTTGTTGGACTCGTGCGCCATGGCAGCGCCGCTCGCCACAAACAGGTGGGCGTTTTGGGGCACAATGCGGTGCTCCTCGTCCAGGTTGAGCGTGAGGTAGAAGCGGTGGCGCAACTCGGAGAGATACTGCAGCGGGCCGCCCAGGAAGGCGACGTTACCGCGAATGGGACGGCCGCACGCCAGGCCCGAGATGGTCTGGGTCACGACGGCCTGGAAGATGGAAGCGGCGACGTCCTCGGGGCGGGCGCCCTCGTTGAGGAGCGGCTGCACGTCGGTCTTGGCAAAGACGCCGCAACGGCTGGCGATGGGATAGATGGTGGTGGCGTTGGCCGCGAGCTCGTTGAGGCCGCTCGCGTCGGTGTGCAGCAGAGTGGCCATCTGATCGATGAACGCGCCCGTGCCGCCGGCGCAGGTGCCGTTCATGCGCTGCTCGATGCCGTTGTCAAAGTAGATGATCTTGGCGTCCTCACCGCCCAGCTCGATGGCGACATCGGTGGCCGGGATAAGGGTCTCGACGGCGCGTTTGCTGGCGATGACCTCCTGGACAAACTCCAAGTCGAGCCACTGGGACAGCAGCAGACCGCCCGAGCCGGTGATGGCGCAGGTCATCTGGGCCGTCGGCAGCACAGTCGCGGCGCCCTCGAACAGATCGCGGGCGCAGGCACGGACGTCGGTGTGGTGGCGCTGGTACTTGGCGTAGACGATCTGGTTGTCATCGTTGAGCACGGCAAGCTTGACGGTGGTGGAGCCCACGTCGATGCCCAGGTGCAGGTTGCCGCGGGCGGCCTCGGAGTTGAAAATCGCGCCTTCGGGGGCGTGGGCGGCGGCCACGGGCTCAGCGGCGGTGGCGAGCTCGCTAGCGATGGACGTCTCCCCTGCCGCGTTCTTGGCATCGGCAACTGCCTCGGCAACTTTCTCGGCAGCCGCGGTCGCGGCCTTCTGCGCGGCGTCCACCACGGCGGGCGCGGCCTCGCGTGCGGCAGCGACCATACGATCCTTGATGCCCTCGACGAGTTTGCTCATTGTCTCTCCTCTTAGTTGTTGGACTCGACGGTTGCGGCGGTGTCGGCCGCGTCCTCGAGCTGCAAGTTCAATAGCTTCATGCCGTATTCCGGCACGTTGATATCGATGGGTTGGCCATACAGGTCACCAGGACGAACAAAAGCGAGCACCGTCATAATGCACGCCATGGCCTCGGGCGATTCGGTGAGCCCACGCTCAAACCAGCGCTGAATCATGCCAACCTCGGCGCTCACGACGTAGGTGACGTAGTAGTCAAAGAACGTGCCCAGCGCCAGGCCCAAAATGCCCGTCTGCGCACGCGGCACCACAGCCTCACGCGCGGTGTCGATGATCCTTTTAATGAAGGCCTGGTCGCCGCCCGGACCCAGCAGCGCACCGATTAAGTCGCGGTTGGCCGCAAGATAACGCAGCAGCTCAACCGAACCGGGCGCCGGCTCGAGCTCGTCGATATTGTGATAGAGATCGGGCAGCTGAGCTGCGGTGATGAGCTCAATGCG
This sequence comes from Collinsella sp. AF04-24, assembly GCF_003465685.1. Lineage (NCBI taxonomy): Bacteria > Bacillati > Actinomycetota > Coriobacteriia > Coriobacteriales > Coriobacteriaceae > Collinsella > Collinsella sp. AF04-24. The sequence goes on along the minus strand of NZ_QSBK01000001.1, from coordinate 126,556 downwards.
CTCACGGATCTCGGCCAGCAAGCCGTCCTCGATTTGATTGATAAAGTCGGGGATATCGCGGTAGTGCGAATAGAACGTGCGGCGCGTAAGGCCAGCGCGCTCGGTGAGCGACGCGACATTAATGCGCGAAAGGTCGCCGCTTTCGGCAAGCTCGCTGGCAAGTGCCTGGCGAAGGGCACGCTGCGAGCGAAGGGACCGGCGATCGCATTTCTCGAGCTGGGACAAGCGTCCTCCTTGTTACTCAGCCTGTGCGCTATTGCACAGTGCGAGTATTATTGCACACCGTGTGTACCAACACGTAAAGGCAATATTTGGAATGTGACGAGGGGGCAGTCCCTTTGTCACATTATTCGATGATGGTGCGGGAGCTCTGCTTATGCATGGTGGCGAGCATGTGTTTGGGGACGGCGTGGACCATGCAGCTGCCGATAGTTGCGCTCGCGGCGACCTTGGCTGCATCGCTAGCGTTTTTGGTCGCGTAGCTGTGGCGGAAACGCTTGAGCATGGCGATGTCGTTTCCGCCGTCACCATAAACCGCGACCTCGTCCTCGGCAATGCCGTGGTAGCCCGCCAGCCAGGCCACACTCTCGCCCTTGTTACACGCCACGTCCGTGATCTCGAACATCACCGGATCGAACGGCGCGTTGACCACACGGTCCGAGCGCTCGGCAAGATACGCCTTAAGGTCGCGCTCCAGCTCGGGCGAGGTCACGCGACAATTGATCTTGCATACATCGTGGCGCAGGATGTCACCGATCGACTGGTCGAAATACTGCTCCTCGTGATACCCGCCGCGCGCACGCATGCCGCGCATCACAATACGCTTGATGGGGCTGTCCTTTTTAAAGCCCGCCTGATGCATCTCGAACGAACCGCTCGAAAACATGCCATCGGGCGTGGAGCAATCAAAGCAAATGTCCGGGAACGCCTTGAGCAGTTCCTCAGTGACCTGCGGGTCGATGGTCCAAGTCTTGAGCACCTCGCCATGGCTGTCGCGCACGATGGATCCATTGGAGCAGCAGGCGTCAAGCGCCAAGCCCGTAAAGCCATGCTCGCCGATCGGCAACGTCGAGCGTCCAGTCGCGGGAACCACGTGCAGGCCAGCCTCAGTCAGCTCGCGAATGGCGCGGCGGATGGTCCCATCCGCCTCGTGCAGGGCGTTCAGCAGCGTTCCGTCTAAGTCACTCGCGAACATCTTGATCATGGACATGCCTCTCCTTCGTCTGCCCGATATTGTAGACGAAGGAGAGGCATGTCCAAACAATGCCGTCCCGGCGCGGCGTACCACCGCCTTCACAAATTCACGGTGCCCCAGCGCGTTAAGACAATCGCCGCAATCGATTTTTCAGCCGATAAAACAGAGCCGTCGTCAACGTCAGCACCGCCAACATGGCTGCGAATACAATCGCCGGTGTCCATCGATCATATGCAACCCCGTACGTCAATTGGCCGATAGGCGTTGCGCAGGAAAGGACCATGTAAACGACCGAAAGCACTTTTCCGCAGAGCTCAGTCGGCGCTACCCGCTGAACAAACGCGGTGATTTCAACCGACGTAATGCTCGCCCACACCATGACCCATGCCGAACCAACCGCAAACACGGTGAACACGCATACATCTACGCCGAACAGCAGCGTAACAATAATCGGCGCGACTCCAAAACAGATCATCGCAACATATCGGCATATGCCATTGAAAGAAAAACGATGCGGCCAAATGCCGACCAAGCCACTGCCGGTAAGACCACCCAGGCCCAGAGCAACCTCAACTATCCCAACGCAGGACGATTGCATACCGAGATGCTTTGTAACAATAATGGGAGCGCCAATCGTTAGCCCAACCAACGCAAGGTTCAAAACTGCCGCAAGCAAAATCACAGCGACCAATAATGCATTTTGCAACAGATACCGAATCGACTCCCGAAAATCGTTTCGGCATGTCGTGCGAGTCGCGCCGTCTCTCATCGTTTCAGATGAGGCGTTTTGCTTGAGTGCGACCCCAAACAAGAGAGCTGAAATCGCAAACGCCACCGACGCGGTTGTGCAAAGAGCATCGATGCCAAAGCACCCATAGACTGCCGTCCCGACCACAGGACCCAAGATATTGCTCACCATGGTCATCTGCGAAACCAATGCAGTGGCCCGCTCAACCTTCTCTTCACCCGCCATACGCACCGTCTCAATTTGGAGCATTGGCTTTAGCAGCGATTGAACACCATATTGAACACAAAGTATCGCTACTACGACGACCGCAAGAGGCAACGAGCGCTTCATGGGGATAGACAGCAGTGATGCAGTCATCAGAGCAATGCCGAGGGACACGAGGACCTCGCGGTGTCTTCCCCGATCCGCTAAGATCCCACCAGCCGGAGTTGCGAGTACGCCGGGTATGAACGCCGTCGCCACGACGGCGCCATATAACGTTGACGATCCACTGCAATCGAACAAGTAAAGTGGATACGCAAAGCACAGCGCCGACAGCATCGAATACGTGCACAGCTGCGCAACCAGAAGTTCCGCGAGCCTGATTGACCGCACTGTTTTTGATTTCAACGAGACGCCGACGTCTCTCAGCCCAGCCATAAGCCCACCCCCTATACATACCACTAGTATGTATTTAATGACTTGAAAAGGGCAGCCGTGGCTACCCTCACAAATCAATTACATACCGTTGGTATCTATATTACCACCCGGCGCGGTCCCATACGTCCCAAATCTGCGCCGTTGTCTGAAGCACTTCATTACCCAAATCGAGCCCCACCGCGGCAGCCATCTGCGCCAAACATTGTGCGCGAGCGAGCATTCGCTCCTTGGGCTCGAGCGGACGGAACAATGGCAGCAGCCAAAGATTCGCCAACAACGATACGGCCTCCGCCGCTTCGCGCGGGCATTCGCACGCAATGGAGCCGTCGGCGATGCCCTCCTCGATCACTGGCAAGAGACAGCCATCGGCCGACTCGTCAAATGAGCCCTGGTACTGCATCGCCAGTAGGCGCGAGCTTTTTACCGGATCTGCTGCAGGACGCATACGTGCCCATAGCTCAATTTGTGGAACAACGGACTCGGGAGCGTACAGTCGCTTGAGCTTTTGGGCTCCGGTCATATTACCGACGCCAAGCATCGAGCGGCGGTGCTCAACAATCGGAGTCATCGCCCGATCAAACGCGGCGTTGAAAATCTCTTCTTTGCTCTTGAAGTGATGATAGACAGCGCCCTTGGTCATGCCGTCGAGACGGTCAACGATATCTTGAATACTCGTCCCCTCATAACCCTGTGCGCAGAATAGCTCCAGTGCCGCGTCGAGAATCTTCGCGACCGTCTCCTCGGGATATTTATTGCGACCCATAATCCGCCCATCCGCAACGCAAGTCTTGTGCCTCATTGCAGCATTTTAACGTTGCGGATGGCAGGCGGTCGATCCTACACCGCGGCCGGGCCGTGTTCGCCGGTACGGATGCGGATGACTTCTTCGACCGGCTCGACCCAAATCTTGCCGTCGCCGACGGCACCGGTGCGAGCGGCGTTGCAGATAATGTCAACGATACCGTCGACATGCTCGTCGGCGCAGATGAGGGTGAACTGCACCTTGGGGATCGTGTTGACGAGCAGCTCGTTGCCGCGCACGTATTCCTTCCAGCCATGCTGTGCGCCGCAGCCCTGCACCTGGTTGATGGTCATGCCGCGAACATCAGCAGCAAACAGCGCGTCTTTAAGAACCTCAAGCTTCTCGGCACGAACAATCGCTGTAATCTTCTTCATAGTGAATTCCTCTCTTCAATAAAAGTAATTGATTTACCTTCACATGGCACGGGTTTTCCAGGTGCCCGAGATTGCCCCGAAAGAGGAGCGCCGCGTACTTCGGTACGCAAGCGACGGTTTGAGGGGCAAGGTCGGGTGCCTGGGAAAGCCGTGCCGCTAATCGAGTCCCGAGAAGGAGGGATACGCGCTCTCGCCGTGCTGACTCGCATCCAGGCCCAGCGCCTCGTCTGCCTCGTCCACACGCAGGCTGCCATGGAACAGCGCTTTGACCACCGTGGCGATCACCAGATCGAGCACCAGCACAATGACGACCGTCACCACAATGCCCAGGATTTGCGAGATGAGCAGCGACATGTCGCCCGTGTAGAACAGGCCGCCCTTACCGGTCCACGAAAGCTCCGGCACGCAGAACAGACCCGTGAGCACGCCGCCCAAAACGCCGCCGATGCCGTGGCAACCAAACGCGTCGAGCGCATCATCGTAGCCAAACTTGGCCTTGAGATGACTGATAGCCAGGTAGCAGACGGGCGACACGATCAAGCCCATGATCAGCGCTGCCCACGGCTCGACAAAGCCCGCGCCCGGCGTGACCACCACAAGGCCCGCAACCAGACCGGTGCTGGCACCCACCAGCGTGGGGCGACCGGTGTGCACGCGCTCGACGGCAAGCCACGAGACCATGCCCGCCGCGCTGGCCGTCACGGTGTTGAGGATGGCGAGCGCCGCCACGGCGTCGGCCTTAAACTCGCTGCCGCCGTTAAAGCCAAACCAGCCAAACCAAAGCAGGCCGGCGCCGAGCGCCACAAACGGCACGTTATGCGGACGGTAGCTCACCATGCCAAAGCCGCGACGACGGCCGAGCATCAGGCAGAGAATCAGGCCCGTGAGACCGGACGAAATGTGCACCACGTCGCCGCCGGCAAAGTCGAGCGCGCCGATGATGTCACCGATAAAGGAGCCCTCGCCGCCCCAGACCATGTGGGCGAGCGGCGCATAGACCACGAGCAGCCAAATGCCCAGGAAAGCCGTCATGGCGCCAAACTTAACGCGGCCGGCCAGGCTGCCCGTGACGATGGCGGCGGTGATCATGGCAAACGCCATCTGGAAGGCGATGTTGATGATCTGGGGGTAGACGGCGCCGTCCGCGGCGTTGCCCTCGGCCGCCTGCAGCACCTGGTTGAGCACCGGCAGGCACAGAAGCTGGTCAAGGCCTCCAGTAAACGGACTCGAGCCGTCGCCGCCGTAGGCCAGCGACCAGCTGGCAACAATCCACAGCACACCGACCAGGCCAATGGCGCCAAAGCACATGAGCATGGTGTTGATGACATTTTTGCGCCTGGACAGGCCGCCATAGAAAAACGCCAGACCCGGTGTCATTAAAAACACGAGCATGGTGCAGATGAGCATAAACGTTGTCGATCCCGTATCGTACATTCGCTCCCCTTTGGTCGCATGAACGTTGTCGGCGCCCATAATGCGGCCGAGAGGCAACTGGTGTAGACCAGATACGGCGTTGTTAAACGCTGCGTTGTCGAATGGAAACGGTGCCGCAATCTTGGAAACGGCGCGGCAACGGGCGCGAAACCAATGGGAAACGCGTAAATCGAGAGGCCATCTATGCCCGCATTTCAAATCAGCTATATGCAGAGGTAAGGCAGTCCCAAGGCAGACTCCGCATCAGATTCGTCCGTGATTTCCCTAGGGGAAACACGGTTAGGCGCTCTTTAGCGTGTTTTCCCTAAGGGAATCACGGTCGGCGGCGGCAGTAGCGTGTTTTCCCTAGGGAAATCACGATTGGGCAGAGCGATAAGGTGACTTCCCTAGGAAACACGCACTTGCAAGGCGCCTCTACGACTCCAGCTCTTAGCGCCGAAACAGCTCGCGGGCTCGGTCGCGGAGGTCGGTAGCTCGGATGACGCCCTCGTAGCGATTGATGCGCAGACGCGGGAAGGCGTTAAAGAAGCGTAGGTCGCGGCGGCTGAGCGACACACTCGGCACCGGACGGCTCATGCGCTTGCCGGCAAGGCGACGACTGAGCGACGGACGCGGCATGCTCGGCGCGGCATCGGCCACGCGACGGGCAGTGAGCGCCAGGCCGCGAGCACCATCCGAGATAAACGTCGGCATCGAAGCCTTCTCGCGCAGGGCATCGAGCGCGGCGTCACCCAGCTCGGCCAGCCACGCGTTAACGGCGCGACCGCGGATATGCGTCTGCGCCACCGAATCGATCGCCGAATCGGGAATACGTTCGAGCATAGAGTCGGAGGCATCGGCAAGCGACTCATTGATGCGGTCGGCAAGGTCGGCACGCACACGCTCCAGCTCATCGGACAGGCGGCGCCAGCTGGCCAACGAGCACACCGCATCGACCATCATCGCGACCGCGACGATAAAGGCGGACAGCCGCACAATCAGCACCGGCAGATGGCCAAGCAGCCCCAGCAATGCCGGCTCCACTAAACGGCAAATGCACAGCGCGCCCAAGCCAAACGCACAGGCCCAGTACAGGCAGATGCGTCCGTGCAGGTTAAACGGCAGGTGTGAGTAATCCCAAAAGCGCGCGCCTGTTGTTTTTTCCAATAGAAGGCCCACACTGTACTCGATTACGCTGCATACAAGCGCCGCGGCAACAAACTGGCTCGAGGCATCCGGAATCCCGCGCAGCAAAAGCCAGCAGGCTATGCCGCCCACACCATAGATAGGGCAACACGGCCCCAGCAAAAAGCCACTGTTGGCAAATCGTCCGTGATTGAGCATGGCGCAAACCGTCGACTCCCACGCCCAGCCGCAAAACCCGTAAAAGGCAAACGAGAGCACCAGTGCCGAGAGTGGACAGGCGGCAAGCGTCGCGCCGTCAAATGCCATGTCGATCGCGGTTCCCACCGTCTACCCTCTCCTCTTTTCGTTCGATTCGCTGCTCACGTCATCGTCCGCCTTGTCCTTGCGCCGCAGACGGCCGGCGACCGTCTCACGCAGAGCGCACCATTTATCTGCCAGGCATACAATCCAAGCCTCACGACACGTCGGCGGCACCGGCACCAGCGGAAACATATGGCGCGCGATGATATTCCGCTCGCGCGACGTCAGCTCAAAATCTTCCTCCGCACGCGCCAGGGCAAAAAACGGGTGACGAAAGCCATGCAGTCGATGGCTTGGGTCGGGATCGTGCCAGTCATAGAGAAAGTAATCGTGCAGCAGGGCCCCGCGCAGCAGCGAGGCGCGGTCGACCGAAATGCCCGCACGGCCCAAGCGCTCGGCAAATGACAGACTTGCCCGCGCCACCGAGGTCACATGCGTATACACCGTCACATCGCCATGCTGGATAAACTCGCGCGTCAGGTCCAGACGGCCCGCCTGTGCCAGTTGACGGGCAGCATGGTCTACTTCGCACGCGATTTTCTCGGCACGAACGGTATCGGACATGCGGCCTCCTTCCGGCGGCGCTCGGCGGCAAGCCACAGCCTGCACGCAATGAATAAAATCATCATGGAACTTATCAGTATGGCATCGGACAAAACGTTTTGCCCCACCAGTTGGCGAATTACCGCGCCGCCGTCACATATCAAACGCCAAAATGTGCGAGACTGTCTTGTGCAATTGTGCCGGCCGAGGGAGTGCCGGCGCACGATTCGCATGGAGTAACCCACAACGATGCTGCTTACGCAAACGACAACGCCCGAGGACGTCAAGGCTCTCGATCGCGCCGAGCTTCCGCTGCTCTGCGGCGAGATCCGCCACGCCATCCTCGAAAGCTCCGCCGCCGTCGGCGGACACGTTGCCCCCAACCTGGGCGTCGTTGAGCTTACGGTTGCGCTTCATCGCGTGTTTAACTCCCCCACCGACAAAATTGTCTTTGACGTGTCGCACCAGACCTATGCCCACAAGGCGCTGACTGGGCGCGCGTACACTTATATCGACCCGGCACGCTACGGCGAGGCCTCTGGCTTTGCCAATCCCGACGAGTCCGAACACGACCTGTTCGCCATGGGCCACACCTCCACATCGGTGAGCCTGGGCTGCGGCTTGGCGCACGCTCGTGACCTGGCGGGCGATGCGTACAACGTCATCACCATCATTGGCGACGGTTCGCTTTCGGGCGGTCTGGCGTTTGAGGGCTTTAACAATGCCGCCGAGCTCGACAGCAACCTGATCATCATCGTCAACGATAACGACCAGTCCATTGCCGAGAACCATGGCGGCCTGTATCGCAATCTGGCCGAGATGCGCGCCAGCAACGGCACCTGTGAGCGCAACGTTTTCCGCGCGATGGGGCTCGACTACTGCTATCTGGACACCGGCAACGATGTGTTGGCCCTGGTCGACACGCTGCAGGAGCTGCGCGATATCGATCATCCCATCGTGCTGCACGTCTCCACCGCAAAGGGCAAGGGCTTTGAGCCAGCCCAGAGCGACCCCGAGCGCTGGCATCATGTGGGTCCGTTTGACATGGCGACTGGGCGCAAGCTCTGCCCGGGCCATCCGAGCGAGCCTGCGCCGCGCACCTATGCCGACATTACGGGCGAGGCGCTCAGCGCCGCCATCGAGCACGATCCGCAGGTCGTGGGCATCACGGCCGCCACGCCCTACATCATGGGCTTTACACCCGAGCTTCGCGCCGCCGCCGGCAAACAGTTCGTCGATGTGGGCATTGCCGAGGAGCACGCCGTGACCTTTGCCACCGCGCTTGCGCGCTCGGGTGCCAAGCCAGTCTTTGGTGTGTACGGCACGTTTTTGCAGCGCGCCTACGACGAGCTGTGGCACGACCTGTGCCTCAACGATGTCCCCGCAACCATCCTGGTGTTTGGCGCATCGATCTTTGGCACCACATCCGAGACGCATCTTTCGTTCTTTGATATTTCTATGCTGGGCGCTCTCCCCAATATGCGTTACCTGGCGCCTTCCTGCATGGAGGAATACCTATCCATGCTGAGCTGGTCGCTCGACCACCGCGAGCATCCCGTGGCGATTCGCGTGCCGGGCATTGGCTTGGTAAGCCGCCCCGATCTTGCGCCTGCCGAGGACGCCGATTACGGCGCCGTTCGTTACAACGTGGTGTGCCAGGGTCGCGACGTGGCCGTGCTCGCGCTTGGCGATTTCTTTGAGCTGGGCGAGCGCGTGGCAAACCGTCTGACTGCCGAGTACGGTATCGAGGCGACGCTCGTCAACCCGCGCTTTGCAACCGAGCTTGACCGCGAGTTCCTCGACAGTCTTGCCGCTGAGCATCGCGTTGTCGTCACCCTCGAGGACGGCATCTTGGACGGTGGCTGGGGCGAGCGTGTGGCGTGTTACCTGGCCTGCACGCCCGTGCGCACGCGCACCTTTGGCATCGCCAAGGGCTTCCCCGACCGCTACGACCCCAACGAACTGCTCGCGCAGAACGGCATGACGGCCGAGAACATGGCCGCCGAAGCCGTTAGGCTACTTAACGAGTAAAAACCTCCGCAAGGGAAGCACCCCTGCGGAGGTTTTTATTTTCGCGGCGCGATTATCTCAATCTGTAACATCTATGGCCCGAATTCCCGTCTAACTGTTACAGATCTAGACAAACCGTCTTTGCCCCTGACCTTTGTCTCAATCTGTAACAGATAGAGACCTTTTGGCCGTCTAACTGTTACAGATCGAGACATTCGAATTCCCCTGAAGAGAAAATCTCAATCTGTAACAGTTACTCGGCAAAAATGGCTGCAGATGTTACAGATCGAGACATAACAGCAAGGCATGCCGCTGCATCTGCAAGAACCACCACAAAGGTGCCTGTCCCTTTATGGTAGGTAGAATAACCCATAAGGTAAGTATGTTTCTGAGTTATTTCGTGTTGACCCATTTGAGCGGGATAGGGTATAACTCTACTCAACCGCTAGGGATTTTATTGAGAAAGGTGTTCTACCATGAGCAAGAACCTCTCCCAGCAGGTCGTTCTCGACCGCCGCGGCTTCGTTGCCGCCACCTTCGCAACCGTTGCCGGCCTTGGTCTTGCCGGCTGCTCCGACACCAGCGCCGAGGCCGACAAGGGTTCCGCCGTCGGCTCCTCCAAGAGCTCCGAAGATACCGAGGCTTCCACCATACTCGATGCCAAGGCATTCGACAAACTCGTCGACAACGGCCCCAAGGCCGATGACGACGCCATCGCCGCCAGCACCTGGGCCACGGCCGTCAAGGACGCCGGTGTCTTTAAGATCGGTGGCGTTCAGACCTCCACACTTTTCTCCCTCCTCAACGAGAAAGACGGTCAGACCCGCGGCTTCGACGCCGGTATCGCACAGCTCCTGTCCAACTACATTCTGGGCGAGAACAAGGTCGAGATCACCCAGGTGACCTCGGACACGCGCGAGTCCGTCCTGCAGAACGGCCAGGTCGACGCTGTCTTTGCCACCTACACCATCACTGACGAGCGCAAGAAGCTCGTCTCCTTCGCCGGTCCCTACTACTACACCCAGCAGGCTATCCTGGTGCTCGCCGACAACGACGACATCAAGAGCGTCGACGACCTGGCCGACAAGAACGTCGCCGTCCAGTCCGGCTCCAACGGCCCCGCCATCCTGGAGGAGTTCTCCCCCAAGGCCAGCCAACAGGAGTTCAAGACCGACGAGGAGGCCCGCCAGGCACTTCAGCAGGGCCGCGTTGACGCCTACGTCATCGACAACAACATGCAGCAGAGCGCCCTGGTCCGCGAGCCCGGCAAGTACAAGATTGCCGGCAAGCCCTTCGGCAGCAAGGAGCCCTACGGCATCGGCCTGCCGCTCGATTCCGACGGTGTCGCCTTTGTCAACGACTTCCTTAAGAAGATCGAGGACGATGGCACCTGGACCGAGCTGTGGCAGATCTGCATTGGCGACCGTACGGGCGACACCAATGTTCCCGAGCTGCCCGAGATCGGCGCCTAGGCAGCGAGCCTAGTAACGGCCGCTACGAAACCATACGGAAACGCACGATGCGCTTTATTGCGCTAAACTGTTTCCTCACTGAGTTGTCGGGGCTTCCGTACACACGGGAGCCCCTTTCCTTACCGGCGGGAGGTCCGCATGAGTCTCTCCGAGCTCTGGTCGCTCTATGGCCAGAACTATATCGACGCGCTGCTAGCAACCTGGGGCATGACGCTTGAGTCGTTTGCCATCGCCATGGTGCTGGCCGTCGCCGTCACCGTGATGCGCGTGTCGCCGCTCAAGCCGCTGCGCGTCTTTGGCGACCTGTATGTCCAGGTCTTCCGTAACATCCCCGGCATCGCGCTGCTCATTATCGTCGTCTATGCGCTGCCCCCGCTCAAGGTCGTCCTGCCCTACCGCACCTGCGTCATCGTCGCCACAGTGCTCTTGGGTTCTGCCTTTGGCTCCGAGAACTTTATGAGCGGCATCAACACCGTCGGTGTCGGCCAGGTGGAAGCCGCCCGCTCGCTGGGCATGAGCTTCAGCCGTATCCTCGCCAAGATCGTGATTCCGCAGGCGCTGCGCTCGAGCGTGCTGCCCATGACCAACCTCTTTATCGCCGTCATGCTCACCACCGCGCTCGGCAGTCAGGTGCCGCTTAAACCGCAGGAGCTCACCGGCGTGGTGAGCTACATCAACACGCGCTCGCTCGGCGGCGTCGCCGCGTTCTTTATCTCGGCGCTCGGCTACCTGGGCACGGCCTTTGTGGTGAGCCACATTGGCAACTATATCGATAAGAAGGTGAGGATCCTCCGATGAGCAAGCACTCCACCTCCGCGCTCACCATGCGCGATGCGCTCTACGAGGCTCCCGGCCCCAAGATGCGCGCCAAGATTCGCGTCGGCACCGCCATCTCACTTGTTGCCGTGGCCGCGCTCATCGCTCTGGTACTGCAGCGCTTTTATGTGACCGGCCAGCTTTCGGTCCATTACTGGTACTTCTTTACGCACCTCACCACCTGGAAGTTCCTGCTTGCCGGTTTTGAGGGCACAGTAAAGGTCGCGCTCACCGCCGGCGCCATCGCGCTGGTACTGGGCTTAGCCCTCATGCTCGGCCGTACCAGCGACATCAAGCCGCTGCAGCTGGTCTGCCGCGTGCTCACCGATTTCTTCCGTGGCGTGCCGAGCCTGCTGTTCATCTACTTCTTCTTTTTGGTGCTGCCTCAGTACAAGATTTCACTGCCGTCGTTTTGGATGCTCACGCTTCCCGTCGCGCTCGCTGCAGCCGGCGTACTTGCCGAGATCTTCCGCGCCGGCGTCAACGCCGTGCCGCGTGGTCAGGTCGAGGCAGCCCAGGCGCTCGGTCTCTCCAAGGCCAAAATCACCTTTAAAATCGTATTGCCCCAGGCGATTCGGTTTATCATTCCGTCGTTGATTTCGCAGCTCGTGGTCGTAGTCAAAGACACCACCGTCGCCTATGTGGTGAGCTACCCCGACCTCATGCAAAATGCCCGCGTGCTCATCACCAACTACGACGCGCTCGTATCGGTCTATCTGGTGATCGCGGTCATCTACATCCTCATCAACGTCGCGATCAACAAGGCCGCTGTCTACGTTTCGCACAAGACCGGCGCGACCATCATCCGCTAACGCTTTACCATTTCCAGTCATAAGGAGCCGAGCACCATGGCACAGAGCACTTCTACTTCTGGCAACCAGCCGCTTATCGAGCTCAAGCACGTCGATAAGCACTATGGCGATCTGCACGTCCTCAACGACATCAATCTCTCGGTCGACCGCGGCGAAGTCGTCGTCGTGATCGGCCCCTCGGGCTCGGGCAAGTCGACCATGTGCCGAACCATCAACCGCCTGGAAACCATCGACTCGGGCGAGATCCTCATCGAGGGCGAGCCTCTGCCGCAGGAAGGCAAGGATCTTGCCCGCATGCGCGCCGAGCTGGGCATGGTGTTTCAGCAGTTCAACCTGTTCGCGCATATGACGGTGCTGCAGAACGTCATGCTGGGGCCGGTCGACGTGCTGGGCGTGTCCAAGGAGGAAGCTCGTGAGCGCGCCATGGACCTGCTGAGCCGCGTGGGCGTTGCCGAACAGGCCGACAAGGTGCCCGCTCAGCTCTCGGGCGGCCAGCAGCAGCGCGTGGCCATTGCCCGCTCGCTCGCCATGCAGCCCAAGGCCATGCTCTTCGACGAGCCCACGAGTGCCCTTGACCCCGAGATGATCAACGAGGTGCTCGAGGTCATGGTCCGCCTGGCCCAGCAGGGCATGACGATGATCGTCATTACGCACGAGATGAACTTCGCCCGCCGCGTTGCCGACCGCGTCGTGTTCATGGCCGACGGCCAGATCGTGGAAACCGGCGCGCCCGACGAGTTCTTCGACCATCCCCAGACCAAGCGCGCCCAAGACTTCCTCAACTCCATCAAGGGCCACTAGCCCAATTGCCATATCCGCTCGCCATGACCATCCAAACTCGAAAGCAACACCTATGATCGGAACTCGCACTTCATCGTCATACACCCCGCACGTCAACGTCGACCCCGCCGACCGTCCGCTCATCCTGGTGGCGCCGCGCTGGGAAGAGGCAAAGCCGTTTTTAAGCGAGACACTCTCCCCCAACGAGGAAATCGCAAGTGTCTTTGTCGATGCCATTCTTGCTGCCGGCGGCCTGCCGCTGCAGATGTCCATCACCGAGGACATTGAGGTCATCCGTCATTACGTCGACATCGCCGACGGCATCGCCATCCCCGGCGGCCCCGATGTCAATCCCAAACGTTGGGGCGATGATCGACCCTACGACCCCACCCTCTGCTGCGAAATCCGCGATAGTTTTGAGTTTAAGCTGGTCGACGAGGTACTCCGCGCCAAAAAGCCGCTCTTTACCACCTGCCGCGGCACGCAGCTGCTCAACGTCGCCACCGGCGGCACCCTGTGCATGGACGTGCCGAGCCTGGGCGCGCGCGAGGGCCGCACGCAGTGGCGCCATACCCACGTGCTCAACGACCCTGTGCATCCTGTCGAGGTCGTGCCGGGCTCGCTGCTGGAGCGCGCGGTTGGCGGGCACAGGCTGATCCAGACCAACTCCGCACACCACTGCTGCGTCGATCGTCTGGGTAAAAGCACGCGCTTGGTCGCCAAGGCAACCGACGGCGTGCCCGAGTGCATCGAAGTCGAAGGCCAGCCGTTCTGCCTGGGCGTGCAATGGCACCCTGAGTACACGTGGAAGACGCTCGAGACCGACTTTGACCTGTGGAAGTCGTTTGTCGAGGCAGCGGCCAAGGTTAAGCGGGCTCGCTAGCTCGCGAATCACACAGGCTTAAACCTTCCATGCCAGGGGGGGCGGACACCAGCTACGGTGCCCGCCCCCCCTGTATTTGATATGCTCGGTATGATTATCCCTCACAAACAATCAGAGAAATCTCGACCGCAATCGGTCGACAGTAAAGCAAATGGCAACAACGCTTGCTACGTTTATGAGACAGTCAATTAAAATCGAAATGCATTGACCATTCCCCAACGGGGTCACGCCGCAAATCCACATGAGCATCGAGGCTGGAAGCGGAAGCATGGAATTGGCCCCGATCTGTATGTAGATCGCTACGACGTTGACAAGCAGCAGCATGCCAATCGGACCGAAGCCGGCCCCAAAATAGGAAACAGCGATCACGCAAGAGACCACATATGCAAGACAGACGGCACTCGCCAGAAGAAGTCGATAGCAAAATACATGCAGGTTGAAATACTGCTGAGCATCCGAAACGATTGCGCAGTTAAGACAGTACAAAACGACACTCGACAGGACAAACGCGCCCAAAAGGGCAAAAGAAGATAGCACCACTCGCGCAACGATAGCGCACACACGCTTCCCTCCCCGAGCCTCCGACAACCCCCACGGTTCCTCGACAAAGCCCGAACTGACAAAGCGCGGCACAATGCAAGCCGCGATGAACGGAAAGAACAATGCATGGGCCAACGGGGCTACGTTGAACAGCAGACCGCGAAAAACCTCTGCATTGCCAAATAGAAGGACATCCTCCGCCGATAGCCGAAGCGTCGGGTCTGGGAAAAAACCCAAGAAACTGTTCTCACGGAGGCTACAGAACCACATCGGGAAAGAATTAAGCTGCAATATCACCATGTACGCATAAATTACCAGGATTAAGGCGTACGCCCATTTGCTCACATGCTTCAATTCTGACTGGAGAAGTCTTTTAATCTGACGAGCCATTGAGCACACCCCCAGCGCGAAAGCTCAAGAGAGCGTAAATCAATACCGATAGACAGCTGGCTGCCACGCCATATCCCAGAAGCGTCAGCTGCCCCATATCGCTATACCCAAGGGCACATCCGACTCCAAGGTACGGCCCCGGAAGGAAGAAGATCCATCGCAAGGATGGTATAGGTGCCTGAAGGAAGGCTCCGTAGAGCGTCAAGCTCATGACAAATCCGACTATCACCACGGCCCCACTCAATACAGCGCTGCCCGTTATCCGATAGATGGTCACCGTCTCCAGCGCAACCGATATCACCAATACGGCGTTGACTATCATTGCAGGCAAAAATACAGTTAGTATGTTGTGCGAGTAGTTATGCCCTCCACGTATTATGGCTATTGCAAAAAGAAGAAGGCAAAGCGCGCTATACGCTGCGCCAATTATTAAAGCAGACGAAAATGCATGGGCTAGAGCCCCATAAAAGCGGTTGAGACCTCTTGCCGAAGAAATTCGGTGCCCCTCTTTATAGCCATGCTCCTGTAAAAGCACCAAACAAACGATGAGTGGAACGAACAGGGATGTACCGGCAAAAGCGCTGCGCGCAAGGGACTCATCAGGCGCAGAAGGATCGATTGCATTCCAGAGGAAACCAATATCCTCCCCACAAACGCCATAGCCAAAGGCGAGCAACGTTGTTCCGTTTTTTAGAAAGATGCCGAAGAGAAGGCCGAACGCCAGCATAAGCGCAAGACCAAACTTCGCCGGAAATATCCTGTGCAAACGCATCATATCTGCCTTTATGGGATGGATCGCCCGCTTCATAGCGAGACCGCCTTCATCAAGCGCCTGTAATACTCTTTTAGGGATGGCGCCTCATCCCTTATGACGTCCATCGATTCCTTTTTTAGCAGTTCACCGTCATGAAGAAACAGGCAGCTTGTTGCAACCGATGCCAGCTCATCCAAGTCGTGGCTAGAGATAAGCATGGTTTTGCCCTGCTCCCGATTCAATCGACCGATAAGGGCCCATATACTCTCGATGCCCAACGGATCCAATCCATTTGCCGGCTCATCGAAAATTAGTACGTCGGTGTCGCCCAATAAAGCCGTAGCTATATCCAGTCGCCGTTTCATTCCCAGAGAAAAACTGCTCACGCTCTTTTTCTCATCGACGTCCAGCCCGACTAGGCCCAAGACGCGAGGAACCTCACGTTTCTCATCGAGTCCCCATTCCGCACATCGGATCCGAAGATTCTCAGCCGCACTGAGGGATTGGTATGCTCCGCAGGAATCTGGCACATAGCCGACACGCGTCCGCATCAAGCTCAGCTCTTTTTTCGACTTGCCTCCAAAGAGCTCCACGCTCCCCGACGATGGCTCACAGAGGCCCAGCACTATTTTAATAAGCGTGCTTTTGCCCGCCCCGTTTACACCAACAAGGGCGCAAAGCTCAGACTGATCCACCTCGAAGGAAACGTCATGCAAAACGCGGCGCCTCCCATAGCGCTTTGACACCCTTGATAGCCTTATCGTCGATGCGTTCATTGGCCTCCCGTTCCGCTTGATAGCAAAACCGCTCATATCGTTCCTTCTTTACTTTATCGTTTTCCATAGTTGTTATTGTTTTTCGATAACTCATATTTGCCAAGATAGTCTAAAAGAAAGAACCCGTGTTAGACACGGGTCCCTTCACGCTGATATTTCGTTTTAGTTGTTCGCCTTAAGCTACTCGTCGCTCAAATCGACAGCAAAGACTGATGTCGGAAGCGACGCCTCATTGCCTCCGCCGTCCCGCATCTGCCTCACAACGTTTTTTGCACGCTCAACAATAAGCTCCTCAAGCTCTTTCTCACTCACGCGCTGAATAATATCTCCCGGTTGACAATCAAGCTCATCACAGATATCGAGGAGCGTCTTTAGGCGAATAGCTTTTATCTTTCCGTTTCTAAGCTTTGAAATATTAGCCGGAGTATGCCCCGTCGCCCGAATCAGATCAGCACTGGTCTTTCCGGTCTTAAGCAGCTGCGTCTCAAGCTCGATGATGAGATAGCTCATGTTTCCTCCTACACAAGCTCGTCAGACTGCTCTTGGAGCAGCGAGGCATAACTCCAGATCGCCGAGATAAATAAACAGACAACTGCGCCGATAAACGACCCCGCATCAAAGGTAGCGCCTTGGCAAATCTCAATAACGAAGGAATGAGGCACGATGTAAAGCTCCAGTCCGCCAATGGTGAGATTGACCGATCCATAGGCACCAACAAGCGAAACCGCGGCGTTAACAGCAAAGGCAAGCGCGAGAACACGGATAAGCCGCACATGCGTCTTGGTAAAGGGCGAGACGCCTCGCGAGATGTTACGGCTGATCCCGCACAGAACGACAAGCGAAATACCCATAACAAGCGCCATGCACAGTCCGCTTGGGATAACGATGCACCCGCCATCGAGAAGCGTCACGACACCGAAAGAATCGACAGAAGCAACGTTTGCAACCGCATACCAGATCACGTAAACAACCAACGCGGCAAAAGCGACGAGCATCCCTGCAAAAACGGCTGCCATGCAAAAACCGAGCTTCCTGATATTTTCGCCCGCCTTGGCCATACGCTGAACGCTGTTGGACATACACTCACCCTCATCGACTCTATCGTTATTCGAACGGTTTATCGAACAACGATATGGATTGCATGCGGAAAGCCCCGACAGTGTGCATAGGCAATTCACTAATCAGAAGAGGTGAGCGTGGATTTTTGGACACGTATCGAACGAGCGTGGATAATCTCCCACTTTGAGGCCGCCACCGGGCCTAAAACGGGAGATTATCCACGCTCATAGTCATCAAGGCTCACAGCCTCTTACTCGGCCGCCTCGCGCAGAGCCGACATCGTAGCCGCATATTGCTGCTGCAACGCATGCATCCCCTCGCGGGCGCCGTCAACGGCATCAGCGCCGCGCAGCGCTTCGGTTACCACGACCGCCGGCTCGTACAGATTATCGAATCCCAGGTTCTGGCTCACGCCCTTGAGCGTGTGCGCTGCCATAAACGCACTCTCGGCGTCTCCTGCCGCCATGGCAGCCTCCAGCTTGTCCATGCTCTCGTCATCCAAAAACTTGAGGGCAAAGCGGGCAAGCATTTCCCCGCCCATCAGCCGAGCGCACGCGTCGTCATAATTAGCGCCGATCTTCTCATACGCCTCACGCATGGAAATCATGGATTAAAAACTCCTTTGGTCAAACTAAATCGTGGGAAACGCGACGACGTCGGCGGGGCGTGCCAACGTCTCGGCAATTTGGTCTTGCACCTCGAGCAGGCAATCGAGCAGCAGCGGGTTAAAGGTGCCGCACTTACCGTCCAGGATCATCTGGATCGCCTCCTCGTGCGGGATAGCGTCCTTGTACACGCGCACGCTCGTCAGTGCATCGTACACGTCAGCCACCGAAACCACCTGCGCGGCGATGGGAATTTCGTCGCCCTTAAGGCCATCGGGATAACCCTTGCCGTCCCAGCGCTCGTGATGCCAACGCGCAATCTGGTACGCATATTCCATAAGCGCATTGCCGGCGTGATGGCTGCCCAGCTCGAGCAGCATGTTGGCGCCAATCGTGGTATGCGTCTTCATAATCTCGAATTCCTCGGGCGTGAGGCGCCCGGGCTTGTTGAGGATCGCATCGTCAATCGACATCTTGCCGATATCGTGCAGCGCCGAAGCCAGGGCGATCGTGGAGCGTTCCTCATTGTCGAGGGAGATCGTGCCGCTACGCTGGACCAGATAGCCAAGCAGCAGCTCGGTCAGCTTTTCGATGTTCGTAACGTGCCTACCGCTCTCGCCGTTGCGAAGCTCCATGACGCCGGCCATGATGTCGATGAGCATGCGACTGTTCTTGACGCGCTCGTTGTACTGTTGGGACAGCAGGTTCGTCAGGCGGCGCTGTTTGGCGTACAGGCGGATGGTGTTGCTTACGCGGCGGCGCACGACACGGGAGTCAAACGGGCGGTTGATATAGTCCGAGGCGCCCAGCTCGTACGCGCGCAGAACCGCATCATCGGAATCTTCGCTCGAAATCATGATGACAGGCAGATTATCGATACCCGATCGGCGCGACAGATCGGCCAGCACCTCAAAGCCGCTTATGCCCGGCATCACAATGTCCAGCAGCACGAGCGACAACTCATCGCCATAGCGGTCGACCATGTCGAGCGCCGCACGACCGTTATCGGCCTCGAGGATGCAATGCTCGTCCTTGAGCATCTCGCTGAGAATGGCTCGGTTCATCTCGGAGTCATCGGCGATAAGCACCAAAGGCTTTTCGCTTTGGAAGGCCTCGATGGAATCGGCATCGGTCACGACCGTACCGGCTTTTGCCTTAGCGCGGCTCAGTAACTGAGCAGCGCGGCCAACGCCCTCATCGACCGTCTCGCCATGAATGCGAACGCCACCAACACATGCCGTCAAGCTCACGTACTCATGGCCCGGAATAATCGTGGAATGAACGGCATCGGACACCTGATGCAGGCGACGGGTGAAGTCATCGGAGGGAATATTGGGCATGACAACCACAAACTTGTCGCAGCCATAGCGCACAAGCTCGTCAGTCGAACGGATTCCGCTGCGTATGGCTGTCGCCACAGCACCGAGCGCAAGGTCGCCGGCATGACGGCCACACGTATCGTTGAAGACCCTAAAATCATCAAGGTCGATCACCGCAACGCCGGCATTCACGCGGGTGCTACGGAGCTTTTCCTCGTAATATCGGCGATTGCGCACATTCGTCAGCACGTCGGTGTAGACAAGGTCCTCTTCTGCGGCCTCTTGCTCATCGATCGGACGCACCATCAGCAAGACGTGAGGCTCGCCCTCGACCTTCAAAGGGCGTAGACGGGCGCGGTACTCAGTGCCATCATTGAGCAGTTGCTCCGACACCTCATCGGAGTCTGCCAAAGCCTCAAGACTTGACTGACGCAGACAAGGACACCGATCACCGGCGAGCAGGCAGTTAGGCTCACTCTTAATCTGATCGGCCGACAGCAAACGCACCACGGGGTAGGTCTTCGCGACACGGGCGACCTCGGCGGCAGCCTCCTCGTCGGTTAGATTGACCTCGTGATTATTGAGCATATGGGGCCCTTTCGATAGTTTCGCATGGTAGCGGTGGGTTCCAAATGTTACAAGGGTAACACCTTGCCGATGCAGGTAAGCACGTGAATGCTGCCACATTCTTATGAGTTGGCAGACGGCGCGATTGAAGCCGCAGACGCGAGGTTTTGAGCACGTTTGTTAATACGGCCGAAACGTTTGCGGATGAAGCCTGCTTTGGCTATTGCGGATGCTAGAGCCCCAGGATGCCACGGACAGCCCGGGCAGCCGCTGCCGGGCGATCGCGCAGACCGTTATGCGCGCCCGGGATCGTCACGAGAGGGCAATCGAGATATTCGGCAGCCGCTCGCGTGCCAGCCTCGCGGGGCGTGCCAATCGAGAGCTCGCCTAGGAGCACGGCGGCCACCGTTTTCGACGCGCGAACGCTATCCCAATCGGGAACGCAGGTCATAGTAATCCCGTATTCGTTTGCCATGAAACTGCGGCCGTTGCGCAGGGCATGCTTGGCTTCTGCCTCGGTCGTTCCAGGAGCCTCGGGGTCCAAGTCGCCGAGGGCTCCCAAGAAAAGCCGGAGCGCCCTTGAAACCTTTCCAGCCGCAATCATATCGAGCAAAACCGGAGCTGCGCCCATGCCGACGCCTTCGGCCGACACAGCCGGCTCATGCAGAATCGCACGGGCGACGAGATGGGGTTCAGTGCGAAGAAGCTCCAGCGCCACCAACGTACCGGCGCTGTGCGCAAGCACATTTGTCGGAGCGCCAACGTGTTCGATCACGGCCTGCAGGTCGGCGGCCTGAGCGGCAAGATCATAGCTGCCGTCTGCCGCTTCGCTGCTGCCACCACAGCCGCGGCGGTCGTAGGCAATGACGCGGTAGTCACAGGCGAGCTCGCGGGCGATACCGTCAAAAAAGACGCCGTCAACACAAGCGCCGTGCACGCACACCAAGGCAGGAGTATCAGGCGACACATCCGGGCCGGCATATTCGCGACAGGCAATCGTGGTGCCCGCATTCTCGACCGTAAAATCCATGTTGTGCCCCCATCATCAATGCTCATCCAGTTGCACGTCAGCACGGTTGGATGGACCCGCATTGCTTTACGCCTTGTTAACAGATTAACTGTACCCGACCCGAGGCTTTTCATGGCACGGCATCATGAGCGACGTGAAAAAACGAAACTTGTAAAGCAAGAGCCCACACCTTGCTTTGGAGCCGATGCTATGCTTAGGCACAATTGTCTTGAGGAGCATATGCCTATGTCTACGTTTTTGAATGCCAGCCCCATCTTTGGGCCCGTTCGCAGCCGTCGCCTTGGTCTCTCGCTCGGCGTCAACATGATGCCGGCCAGCGGCAAAATCTGCACGTTCGACTGCATCTACTGCGAGAACGGCCTCAACGCCGAGCGCCCCTGCCATGAGCCGTATAACACGGCTGCCGTGGTACTCGAAGCGCTCGAGGCAAAGCTGCGCGAGATGGCAGCCGAGGGCGAGCCCCCCGATGTAATCACCTTCGCAGGCAACGGCGAGCCCACCGCCGCACCGGAGTTTCCACAGGCCATCGCCGGCGCCGTCGCGCTGCGCGATCAGCTAGCCCCCAACACCAAGATTGCCGTGCTTTCCAACGGCACGCGCGCCGACCAGCCCGCTGTGCACGATGCGCTCATGATGGTCGACGACAACATTCTTAAGCTCGATACCGTCGACCCGGCGTTTATCCAGCTGCTCGACCAGCCCGTTGGCCCCTATGACGTCGAGCACCAGATCGAGACGTTCGCAGGCTTTAACGGTCATGTCATTATCCAGACGATGTTTTTGAGCGGTGAGTACCGGGGCAAGTCTCTCGATAACACCGGCGAGGAGTACGTCGGCCCTTGGCTCGCGGCGCTCGAGCGCATTCGTCCGCAGGAGGCGACCATCTACACGGTCGCGCGCGAGACACCAGTCGCCGGCCTTGCCAAAGCAGCGCCCGAGGTGCTCGACGCCATTGCCGCGCGCGTGCGCGCCCTCGGTATTCCCTGCCAGGTGAGCTACTAGCGCGGCCGCCCGCCAGCAGCTAAATTAGCCCCATCCCAAATGAGCTGGTCTGCGGGTGGGCTATACTAGCTGCGGATGAAAGGAAGTTAGCCATGTATGACAAAGGACCCGTGCCCGGCCGCAACGACGCTTGCTGGTGCGGCAGCGGCAAGAAATACAAGAAATGCCATAGCGCCTTTGATGAGCGCCTCGAGCGCTTGTGGGAAGAAGGCTGGGAGGTTCTGCCTCGCACGCTCTACAAGACTCCCGCCGATATCGAGGGCATCAAGCGCTCGGCAGCCATCAACGTGGGCGTGCTCGATTATGTGGGCGAGCATATCGCCGCAGGCATGACCACCAACCAGATCGACCAGATGATCTACGACTACACCGTCGAGCACGGTGGCACGCCGGCCGACCTCAACTACGAGGGCTACCCCAAGAGCGTGTGCACCTCGATCAATGATGTGGTCTGCCACGGCATTCCCTGCGATACGGACGTGCTGCACGAGGGCGACATCATCAACGTGGACTGTTCCACGATCCTAGACGGCTACTTTAGCGACTCGAGCCGCATGTTCTGCATCGGCGAGGTCTCGGCCGAGCGCCAGCGCCTGGTCGATGTCACCCGCGCCAGCGTGGAAGCGGGTCTGGCGGCCGTCAAGCCATGGCTACCGCTGTCCGTGATGGCCGAGGCCGTGCAAAAGACGGTCGAGGACGCCGGTTTTAGCGTGGTGCGCGAGTACGGCGGACACGGCATTGGCAAGGAGTTCCACGAGGACCCGTTTGTAGGCTTTACCACCGAGGCGCCCGATGTGGACACCATCATGGCTCCGGGCATGGTCTTTACCATCGAGCCCATGGTCAATGCCGGAGCGCCCGACATCAAGATTAGCAAGGGCGACGGCTGGTGTGTGCGCACCAAGGACGGCAGCGATTCGGCCCAGTGCGAGGTACAGCTCGTAGTGACCGAGGACGGCTACGAGCTGCTGAGCTGGTAGCCGTGGATGCGCCGGATGCTGACGGGCACGCTCGTCTAGCATCCGGCGTTTTTGTTTGAACGTTTTGCCTGATAAAACCCGCCAAAATAAACCTGTCCCTTTTTGGCGGGTCAAGCGGAAAGGACTACTTGTGAACATCTTGGTTTTGCTGCCCGTCAACGACCACCATCGCGCAATTCTTGAGTCGAGCGCTCCGGGCGAGGACTTTATCTACACGAGCGCCGACGCTATCACGCGCGAACAAGTCGCCAACGCCGACGTGATCTTGGGCAACATCGACCCTGACATGCTCACGGCATGCGAGCATCTCCAGCTGTTGCAATTGCAGACCGCCGGCTATGACGACTACCTTGCCGCCGGCACCGTGCCGGCCGACGCCAAACTGTCTTGCTCGGTGGGTGCCTATGGCCAGGCCGTAAGCGAGCACATGTTTGCCATGACCCTTTCCATGATGAAGCGCCTGCCCGGCTATCACGACTTGCAGCGCGAGCATCGCTGGGAGGATTTGGGGCCGGTTACCTCGCTCAAAAATGCCAACGTGCTGGTGCTGGGCGCGGGCGATATCGGCGGCCACTTTGCCACGCTCTGCCGCAGCATGGGCGCACACGTCCGCGGCATCAAGCGTCATCCGCTCGTCTACCCCATTGTGTTTGAGGACATGGACGGCATGGATGCCCTGCCCGAGCGCCTGGCCGAGGCAGACGTCGTCGCATCCTTTATGCCCAGCACACCCGAGACCCGCGGCCTGGCGAACGCCGAGTTCTTCGCCGCGATGAAGCCGGGCGCCTTCTTTGCCAACGGCGGCCGCGGCGATCTTGTGGTTGCCGACGACCTAGTTGCCGCCCTGGAATCAGGACATCTCGCCGGCGCCGCGGTCGACGTCACCGACCCCGAGCCGCTGCCCGAGACAAGCCCGTTGTGGGATGCGCCCAACATGCTCATCACGCCGCACATCTCCGGCTGGTTCCACTTGGCCGCCACGCTCAACAACGTGGTCGACATCGCCGCGGAGAATCTGCGTCACCTGCAGGCCGGCGAGACCCTGCGCTGCTGGATCGAACACTAATTGTTCCGGCGTTTTGCCAAACGCCGGAACCCCTCGACGCTGCGAGCCCGCCAGAGCGGCAATCTGACGTTCAATCGTCGGGCATGGCCAAAAGGCCTATGCCCTCCTCTTTCACGTCACCTTGCTCACTCTGGCGGGCTCTCGCTGACGTTTGCTCAACCTGCAGGGTCTTCAAATTGCTAGAGCGTTGCTAAATAATTTTTTGCGTCTTCTACACTCATTGCTGCGACGGGTGCGTGTGAACAGAGTTTGACATCGTTGGTGACCAGTAGATCTGCTTGAGCGCGTATCGCTGCCGCAATGATTAAATCGTCTTCGTAATCGCTATGGAGCTCACGCTGCCTGCTCGACATCCAGATGTCGCTCAGGTCACAGGGCACTGGCGTGGCAAGCTGCGACAGCACGCTAAGACAATCCCATGCAAGCGATGTCGCTGCCGCAGCGGCATCTTGGGAAAGCGAACCATGCTCGCGCCGATACCATGCCTTATGTTCGCTTGAAATCAAATAAAACAGGTCTTTGGACGATGTCGCCGCATACAGCAAATCAACCTGCGCCGTGCATGCATCGCGTAAAAACTCAATCGCCACCGAACGACCACGTCGTGAGGGAATGAAGTAATCGAGCCACACGTTGGTGTCAACCAAGATGCGCTTTGGAGTCTCACTCATAGAGCCAGCTCATCTCCTCGCCATAGCGATCCGCATAGGCATTCCGTTTGAGCTCTTCGTCGTCCGATGGCTGAGCCTTGACCATATCGATTCTCGATTCACAGCAAGCGGCAGCGAACAGCTTCGACCCCTGATCCATAAGCTCGAGCTTACGTTTGACAGCCTTTTCGCGCTCGCGCTGTTCCGCCCGGGCACGACTGGGCAGCAGGATATCCTCGAGCGCACCGGGGCGATCGGCCAGCGACGCTGCAAGCTGCCAGAGCGCTCGCACCGCTTGGCTCGGCGTCATACCGGCCTTGGAGAGAGCGGCGTCCCCACTCCTTTTAAGATCGGCATCGAGACGTACGTTGATCTGAGCGGCTGTTGTGGTCATGACCCCTCCTTAATACTTCAAAACTATCATAAAACTCTATGGTAGATACGTAAAGCATGTATAGCATTTACAAGCATCAGCCGTACTCTGTACACAAAAAGCCGCCGAGGCACACTGCACCTCGGCGGCTACGCATCACCAATCCAGTTCGGTTTCACCTTTTGCATTCGCCCAGATAAAACCTGCCGAAATTAACATCCCTTTTTGGCAGGTTTTAGAGCTCCACGCTTTCGGCTCCGTTGATGGTCAGGTCACGCTCGTAGAAGGCGGTAAGGGCGCGGATGGCGTACATCACGTCGCGCACGCCGCCGGTCTCGTAGCTCGAGTGCATGGCCAGCTGCGGCAGGCCCACGTCCACGGCATGCATGCTCGCCTGCATATTGGACAGATTGCCGAGCGTGGAGCCGCCGGCCATATCGCTCTTGTTGGCGAAGGCCTGCGTGGGCACGTCGGCGTCATCGCAGATAGCCTGGAACACCGCGTGGCTAAAAGCATCGGTGCAGTAGTGCTGGTTGGCGGCTTCCTTGATGACGATGCCGCCGTTAAGCACAACCCGGTTGCGGGCATCGCACTTCTCGGCGTGGTTGGGGTGCACGGCATGCGCGTTGTCGCAGCTCACGAGCATCGAAGCGGCAAGTGCGCGGTGGTACGACTCGCCATCGAAGCCCAGCGACCCGTTGATGCGGCGCAGCGCGTCGGCCAAGAACGTCGACATGGCGCCCTGCTTGGTCTCGGAGCCAACCTCCTCGTTATCGAAGCAGCAGAAGACCGAAACGTCGTGCGCATTCTCGGCACCCAAAAATGCCTGCAGCGAGGTGTAGGCGCAGGCCAGGTCGTCGAGCTTGGGCGTCGAGATAAACTCGTCGGCCCAGCCCCAAATGCGCGCATCCTGACGATTGACCAGGAACAGATCGCGGCCCAGAATCTGCTCGGGCTCAACGTCCAGCTCTTCGGCGATCAGGGCATCGAAGTCACCCTGCTTAAGCTCGCCGGCGCTGATGAGCGGGCACAGGTCGACGGCTCGGTTGGGAGCAAAGCCCTCGTTAACGCCGCGGTTCATGTGGATGGCAAGGCTCGGGATGATGGCGACTTCGCGCTCGGTGGCAAGCAGGCGGCTCTCAATGCGGTCACCCTCGCGCACCAGCACGCGGCCCGCGAGCGCCAGCGGGCGATCGAACCAGGTGTAGTCGATCATGCCGCCGTAAGCCTCGGTGTTCAGGCGCAACGTCTCGCCTGCGCCATCGAGCTCGGGCACGGCCTTGACCTTAAACGTCGGCGAATCGCTGTGCGACGCCGTGAGCTGAAAATGATAGTCACCGGCAACGCCGTCCTCGCCCCACGTCGCAGCCAAGTCCTCGCCCACCTTAAAGGCGATAACGCTCGAAGTATTGCGCTGCGTGTAGTAACGACCGCCCGGTTCGATATCCCATGCCGCGTTCTCGGGCAGATAGGTAAAGCCTGCCTCGTCGAGCTCGGCCATAATGGTCGCCGCCGTATGGAACATGCTGGGGCATGCCTCGATAAAGTCGATAAGGTCGTTGGCGGCCTCGATATCGTCGGCCGTCACGTGCGTGC
Source organism: Collinsella sp. AF04-24 (assembly GCF_003465685.1). Taxonomy (NCBI): domain Bacteria; kingdom Bacillati; phylum Actinomycetota; class Coriobacteriia; order Coriobacteriales; family Coriobacteriaceae; genus Collinsella; species Collinsella sp. AF04-24. The sequence continues at coordinate 99,916 of NZ_QSBK01000001.1, read as the reverse complement.
GCTCGGGCGTTTCCTGATCCGTCATGCTCTCCCCTTTCGCTGGGTTGATGGTCCCTTCCAGCATACCCCGCCGCGCCAGCGCCGCACTCTTCATTCCGTGCTTAATTCCGCGCCGCTCACCAAGTTGAGTCATCATGCCCGCACTCCTTTTGCGACAATTACGCTAACAGGACGAGAGGAGTCGTCATGAAGCCACGTAACATTGCCATCGCCTACGGTGTCGCGGGAGCCGCCGTCGGCCTTGCCGCTGTCACCGGTATCGTTTATCACAAGCAAATCAAGTCCGCCGCGTCGCTCAAACGCTTGACCGACTATGCGGATGGCTATGACCTGTACGCAATCGACATCGCCTACGACTACGATCTTGATCGCATCATCGCTGCTGGCGTGCGCGACGACCAGGCCTACATCGATGCCGTGGTGGCGCAGGTGCTGCCCGGTGTGCCGACACATGTCCAGGCACCCCAGTTTGCCTGCAGCGCTTTTGTCGCCGTAGATGCCGAAGGCCGCGTGCGCACCGGTCGCAATTACGACTTTAAGGACGACACCTCGGCGCTGCTGGTGCGCAATCACCCGCGTGACGGCTATGCCTCCATCGGCTTTGCGGCCCTCAATAACCTGGGCGATAACACTCCGCTTGACTCCGTCGCCGGACGCGTCGCCGCACTCATGGGCCCGTTTGCCCAGCTCGACGGTGTTAACGAATGCGGCGTGTCCGTTGCCGTACTCACCCTGGATTCCAAGCCCTGTGACCAGGACACGCAACGCCCCGTCATCAATACCTCGCTCGCCATCCGTCTGGTGCTCGACCGTGCCGCCACCACGCAAGAAGCTGTCGACCTGCTTTCCGCCTACGACATGCACGCCATGGCAGGACGCGATTACCACTTCTTTATCAACGACGCCGCCGGTGACGCGCGCGTAGTAGAGTGGGACCCGCGCGATCCGGACCGCGCTTTCAAAGCGACTCCTGTACGCCAGGTTACGAATTTCTACGCCTGCTATGGCGACGAAGTGCTCCCCAACCAAAAGAACGGCGAGCTGGGCCATGGCAAGGAACGCGCCATCGCCATCGCCGATGTCCTCGACGCCCATGTCGGTGCCCAAGACGAAACGATTGCCTGGGAAGCCCTGCGAGCCGCAGCGCAAGAGCCCAATCCGGAAGACATCACCAGCAATACGCAATGGTCGGTCGTCTTCGACAATACCGAGCCCGCTGCCGCCATCACGCTGCGCCGCCACTGGGGCAACGTCGATGCCTTCGCACTGTAAGGAGCCAGGCCCGTCGACCTTACGTTCCCTGACGTTGCTTACATTTCCATACGCTTGAGCTAACACGTTTTACCCCCGTATCAACAGTGTGCGGGGGTAAACTTATGCGCATGTTATAACTTGCCCGGAAGGATTCATAATGCTCAGGATCGGTCTTCTTACCAGTGGCGGCGACTGCCAGGCGCTCAACGCCACCATGCGCGGCATTGTCAAAACGCTTATGACCAATAGCGAAGAGCCTATCGAGATCTATGGTTTTGAGGACGGCTACCAGGGCCTTATCTACAGCAGGTTCCGCGTCATGACGCCCGCCGATTTTAGCGGCATCCTCACCCGCGGCGGCACCATCCTGGGCACGAGCCGCACGCCGTTCAAGCGCCTGGACATTCCCGAGGCCGACGGCGTCGAGAAGGTGCCCGCAATGGTCCACACCTATCATAAGCTGCAGCTCGACTGCCTGTTTATGCTGGGCGGCAACGGCTCCACCAAGACCGCCAACCGCCTGCGCGAAGAGGGCCTCAACGTTATCGCCCTGCCCAAGACCATCGATAACGACACCTGGGGCACCGAGTTGACGTTTGGCTTTACGAGCGCCATCGACGTCGCCACCAAGTGCATCGACGACATCCACACTACCGCCTCGAGCCACGGCCGCGTGTTTGTCATCGAGATTATGGGCCACAAGGTCGGCTGGATTCCGCTGTATGCCGGCGTCGCGGGCGGCGCGGACGTCATCCTGATTCCCGAGATCCCCTACGACATGGACAACGTCATCAAGACCATCGAGCATCGCATGGAGACCGGCAGCCGCTTTACCATCGTGGCCGTCGCCGAGGGCGCTATCTCCAAGGAGGACGCGGCACTGTCCAAGAAGGAGTACAAGAAGAAGCTCGCCGAGCGAACGAGCCCGTCGATTGTCTACGACATCGCCAAGGAGATCGAGGCCAAGACCGGTCGCGAGACCCGCGTCGCCATCCCCGGCCACACACAGCGCGGCGGCCAGCCCGACGCCCAGGACCGCATCTTTGCGACCCAGTGCGGCGTCGAGGCAGCGCTCGGCTGCCTGCGCGGCGAGTTTGGCTACATGATTGCCCTGCGTGACGGCAAGATGTGCCACATGCCGCTCGAGGAGGTCGCCGGCAAGCTCAAGTTTGTCGACCCCCAGAGCGACCTGGTGCGCGAGGCCAAGGCGTTGGGCATCAGCTTCGGCGACGAATAGCCTCGGCTGGAACTGCTCTCATCGGAGGCCCCAGGGCTTTCCTCCCAAATCGTCCTCGGACATGTCAGGACCCCGCTGCGCGCTTCGCGCGGCGGGGTCCTTCCGTCCTGCGGAAAGATTTGGGAGGAAAGCCCTGGGGCCTCCTGCGGTAACTAGGGAGGCCGAGGCTATTCGCCTTCTCGCTGCGGGTGCCTGGGCTGAGATTTTGGGATGTTGCAGGCTCTTAGCTGAGAGTAGCACTGACATTTGTCCTAAAATGGCTGGTCGCTAGGGGTTGCTACCGGTAGTTGCGGTAGGGTTGGGGCAGATTCTAACTAGAAATGGTGGTCGCTACCGGTTGTTCTCGGCATACTCGGCTCATTCGATTCGACCATCAAACGAAAGGAACCACCATGGATCTTGCGATGGCGCAGCGCCTCGTCGATCGCCGTAAAGCTGCCGGCCTTTCTCAGGAGGCGCTCGCTGCCCAGCTGGGCGTAAGCCGCCAGGCTGTTAGTAAATGGGAGCGCAGCGAGTCCTCGCCCGATACCGATAACCTTATTGCGCTCGCCGCGCTGTATGGCGTGTCGCTGGATGAGCTGCTGTATGGGGAGGCGGCCAACGATGCCGACGACCTGGAGGACGGTAGCGCCGACACCGAGACGGCGGATGTGGCTGACGAGGCTGAGGATTCTGCCGAGCACGCCGATTGCGGCGACAAACCACTTGTCGACATTTCCCTCGCGCGCGGTATCCACGTCATTGATCCCAATAAGGGCGAGGAAGTCCATGTTGGTTGGAGCGGCATCCATGTGACCAACGAGCGCAAGGGCGAAGAGGTGCATGTGGGGCCGGGCGGCGTGCATATCGATACGCTTGAGGACGATGGACATAGCGTGCGCACCAATGACGACGGCACCGTCACCATCGACGGCGAGACGTTTTCCAGCTGGAAGGAAGCACACGACAAGCTCGACCATCATGGCAAGCATTTCCACACCAAGGTCGGACGTGCATGGAACAAATTCCCCTTCCCCGCACTTGTCACTCTCGCCTATCTGGTGCTCGGCATTGTCTACGGCACATGGGGCATGGGGCTTTTCCTCGTCTTTCTGGTTCCCGTCTACTACGCGATTGGTGACTTCATCGATCGGCGCCACCTGTCTAAGCTGATCGAGGCCATCTACCCGGCAGTCGCCATCGCTTGGTTCCTCTACATGTGGCTCTGTTTGGGACAGCCCCATCCTGCATGGATCATCCTCATCACGATTCCCGTCATAAAGGCGCTCATGCGCTGGTGCCGCAAACAATGGAAGCGCCGCAAACAGGCCTAACACGCTCCGACCCACCAGCACCCAACCGCCCCCGCCCTTCTCCTAAGTTGCGGTGAGATAGGGGCTGTTTTGAAGCTCCAAAGCGCCAAACAGTCCGTATATCACCGCAACTTACAAACAACTGGGTCAGTTCCGGCACGGAGATTAGCATTGAGCTGACCGCGCGCCAAGAAAAGGGCCTATTTACTACGTTTAACTCGAGAGGGCCGACCATACCCGCCTTTTCCGAAAACTGGCAAGCCATCTACCTGCGGTTTTAATTTCATAATCTTTGTCACGGTCGAGGGTGTGGTAGCAAACGTAGTAGATAGGCCCATTTTGTGGCATACGACCCATACAAGCCCAATCTCGAAGGCCAAAGAGAGCCTCTCATCCACGCCTGCGAGCAGAAGATAGCAAAGCAACAAACGCCGGGCCACCTAATGGTTGTCCGGCGTTTGCCCAGATAAAACCTGCCAAAATAAACCTGTCCCTTTTTGGCAGGTTACTCGGCACTCTTGAGGGCACCGACCATGTCAATCTTGTTGAGGGTACGGTTGGTGGCGAGGTTGACGATAAACGTAAAGCCGAAGGAAAGCACCACGGCAAGCACGTAGCTCAGCGGCTCGACTTCGACGTCAAAGTACAATGACGGCATCTGCAAGATGTACGTAAAGCTCTCGGCCAGCGCACCACCCAGCGGTACGCCCAGCGCGGCACCAATCGCCGTGAGGATCAACGTCTCCTTGTTGACGTAGTGGTGCACCTCGCCACGGCGGAAGCCCAGCACCTTAATGGTCGCCAGCTCGCGCTCGCGCTCGGAGATATTCGTATTGGACAGCGTAAACACCACCACAAACGACAGGCACGCCGCCATAAAGGTCACGAGCACCACGACCGAATTGATAATCGTAAAGTTCGCCTCATAGTTTTCCCAATGCTCGGCCGTACTCGAAATCGTAAGCCAACCGTCACTCTTAAGATTCTTGCTAAACGCAATCTGGTCGGCCGACGAACCCTTAAGCAGCACAAAGACGCCGTTAAGGCGTGCACTTCGACCGAACGCGCGCTCATAGGTGCCCTGCGTCATGTAAAGCGTGTTGCCCAGATAGTTGAGCGAGATGTCGCTGACTTTGACCTTGGCAACATTGAGCGACGAATCCTGGACGTGTGCCGTATCGCCCGGCTTGATCCCCAGCACCAGCTGAGAGCTCTTGCTCAAATACACATCCCCGTCACGCAGGGCGAGCGGTTCTTTGGACTCGTCCTCTAGGCGCACGTAGTCATCCAGGTCGTTCGTGCGGTCATCGGGCACCACGATCAGCTGCACGGTCTCGCTCTTTCCGCCGAATGTAAAGGTAACGTTGTCGGTCATAATCGGCAGCGTCGAAGTCACGGTCACGTTGGAATCCTTGGCTGCACTGCGCTCATCCAACGCCGCGCACGTCTGCGAAAAATCATCGGGATTGGCGACCGCCAGCAAATCGTAGCGTGTGATGTGCCCGTACTGCTTGGGCGACAGCGCGACCGACGTATCACGGATGCCCATACCGCAAATCACAAGCGCCGTGCAGCCCGCAATGCCAAAGATGGTCATAAAGGCGCGCTTTTTGTAGCGGAACAGGTTGCGTGCAGCGACCTTGTTCAAAAAGCCCATGCGGTGCCAGATAAAGCCAATGCGCTCGAGCAGAATGCGCGAGCCGGCGCGCGGAGCCTTGGGGCGCATGAGCGAGGCAGGGGTCTCGGCCATCTCGTGGCGGCAGGCGATAATCGTGGCTCCCACCACGCCCACGGCAAACAGCGCCACCGAAACGATCGAGGACACGATGTCGTACGAAAGCAGCATCTGGGGCAGCGAGTACATGTCGTCGAACACCGTAAACAAGAACAGCGGCAGACCCACAAATCCGATGATATTGCCGAGCACGCCACCGATCAGACACGCCCACAGCGAGTAGTCCACATATTTGGACAGGATGCGCCCGCGTGAATAGCCGAGCGCCTTGTACAGGCCAATAAGCGTGCGCTCCTCCTCGACCATGCGGGTGGCGGTGGTGAGACTGATAAGCACGGCGACGATAAAGAAGATGAACGGGAACACCGTGGCGATGGCCTCGATCGAAGAACTATCGCTCTCGACGCTCGAGTAGCTTGCGATATTGCCGCGGTCCTGGATGTACCAGGTGCATTCGCCCAGGTCAGAGAGCTCGGCGCGGGCATCGGCAAACTGCTGGTCGGCGGCGGCACGGCGCTGGTCCAGGTCGGCTTGCGCCTGCGCACGCTCGTCGCTGCCCTCGGCCATGCGATTGATGTTGTCCTGCTCGATCCCAAAGACCATATTCGCCTGACGCTCAGCTGCGTCCAAGCTCGCCGGTGTGTCGACCGTCAGCTCCTGGGCGCGCGCCTTCTCACGCTCCTCGCGGATCTTCTCGATATTGCCCTTGACCTCATTGATCTTTGCCGAGTAGGCATCCGAATAGGAGTTGAGGCTCTTGGCTCCCTCGACGACCACGTGGACAGCGGAGTAGGAAGAAGATGTCGCGGCATCCTCGCTCACGTAGAACTTGTAGTCCGCAGTCGAAGCAGCGCGAAAGGCGTTGACTGTCGAGTCGGAGCTCACGTCGGTAGGATCGAGAACCTCGGCCGTGATGGTGTAGTCCCCATCGGCAAACTGGTCCTTGGCGCTTTGGTTCGACGAGCTCGCATCGTTGGCGGCAAAGCTCACCGTATCGCCGATTTTCTTGCCCGAAGCCTTCAAAAAACGTGAGGTCACTGCCACTTCGCCCGAAGTCTCGGGCAGCTCGCCGCGCACTAGCACCGGTTGGTCAATATTCTCTTTGGAGAGGCTCTGTACGACGACACGCTCGCGCGTCGTACCCACGGCGGTATAGGCGGTCTCGGTATAGATGCCCTCGGCCGTCTCGACGCCATCGACCTCTTGGATCGCGGCAATATCGTCATCGGTCAGACCATAGGTCGACTGCACGTTGATGTCATAGACATTCTGCTGGTCAAAATAGGCGTCGACCGAATCACACAGGTCCTCGCAGCCCGCCTTAAGGCCGCACATCACGCTCACGCCAAGCGCGGTGATCACAACGATAGACAAGAAGCGTTTGAGGCTGCCGCGAATCGTGCGGTAGATGCCACGGCGAAAAACCGTCGGCACCATATCGTTTGAGCTTTGGGCGGTACGGTAGGTCGTAAAATCCTGCTCGCGCTCCGTGTTCTGCGCGTCGCGGCGTTGACTGTTTTGGCGGTCCTGATTCATGGGCGCTACCACTCGATCGTCTCGATAGGCACAGGATTTTGCTGGATCGTCTCGCTCTCCACGCGGCCGCTCTTAAAGCGGATCAGGCGATCGGCCATGGGCGCCAGCGCAGAGTTGTGGGTGATGATGATGACCGTAATGCCTTGCTTGCGGCAAGTGTCCTGTAGCAGCTGCAAGATCTGCTTGCCGGTTTTGTAGTCGAGTGCACCCGTAGGCTCGTCGCACAAAAGCAGCTTGGGGTTCTTAGCCAGCGCGCGGGCGATGGATACGCGCTGCTGCTCGCCGCCCGAAAGCTGCGCCGGAAAGTTAGCGAGGCGGTCGCCCAGGCCAACCTGGCGAAGCGTTTGCTCGGCATCGAGCGAATCGGGGCAGATCTGCGCCGCGAGTTCGACGTTCTCAAGCGCCGTCAGGTTAGGGACCAGATTGTAGAACTGAAAGACAAAGCCAACATCGGCGCGACGGTATTCCACAAGCTGAGCCTCGTTGGCAGAGCTCACGTCACGCCCGTCCACCGTCACGGTGCCAGAAGTTGCCGTGTCCATGCCGCCCAGAATGTTGAGGGCCGTGGTCTTGCCGGCACCCGAAGCACCCAAAATGATGGCGAGCTCGCCGCGCTCGACCGTAAAGCTCGCGCCGTCGAGCGCGTGGATGCGGGCATCGCCCTCGCCGTATGCCTTGATGACGTCTTTGAATTCGATATAGGCCATCGATTAATTCCCATCTGGTCGGATAACTCTTTAGTATTACCCATTTCCCACCTACCAAAAAGGGACAGGTTTATTTTGGCAGGTTTTATATGGGGAAACGGCAGCTATAGATAGGGCGCCGGGGAGGCCGAGAAATCATCAACGGGGTCAGGCCGACCGCCAAACACAACGCACGCATCTCAATCTGTCAGCCAAATCATTCGAACAGCTGTTCGTTTCTATGATATGATTCAACTATCTAAGCAGGCCAATACGCAGAAAGGCGGCCAACATGGCGTTCGACTTTAAGAAGGAATGCAAGGAGCTCTACAAACCTGCAAGCAAGCCGAGCATCGTAACAGTCCCGCCTATGAGCTACGTTGCCGTTCGCGGAAAGGGCGACCCAAATACCGAAGGTGGCGAGTATCAAAACGCCCTGCCGCTACTTTACGGCATCGCCTATACCGTCAAGATGTCGAAGAAAGGCTCAAGGAGTATCGAGGGCTATTTCGACTTTGTGGTACCGCCGCTCGAGGGTTTCTGGTGGCAAGAGTCCCCGAGCGGCGACATCGATTATGTACACAAGGACAATTTCAACTTTATCTCGTGCATCCGCCTGCCTGATTTCGTCACCCGAGATGACTTTGACTGGGCAGTCGCGGAAGCCACGACCAAAAAGAAACTGGACTTTTCCGCCGTCGAACTGCTTAAAGTTGACGAGGGTCTCTGCGTTCAATGCATGCACACCGGGCCCTACGACAACGAACCGGCGACCGTAGACGCTATGCATGAATACACGACCGAGCTGGGCTATGTTCCCGACTTCTCAGACACCCGTTTACATCACGAAATCTATCTCTCCGATCCACGCAAATGCGCACCGGAGAAACTTAAGACCGTGGTTCGTCATCCTATCAAGCGCGCTGAATAGCGTGGGGCGTCATTTCACGCGCTAGGTTTTAAGCCAGCCAACCAGCCGCCTCCTAGGCCGTCCGGTAATTATCTTGACGCGGCCCGTCGCATCTTATAAGTTTGTTTTGCTAAAGCTGGAAAGCCTCTCAACGATGCGCAACTCCAGCTCTTTTTCTATCAAGAGAGCAAGTGTCGGAAAGCAAAATGTCAGAAAGCAGCGCTTCGAGCAGAATCAAACGCCTGGTCAACACCTATAGCGGCCTCATGCTTATGGGTGCCGTCGGAATCCCTATCGGCGTTATCGTTGGCGCCATCTGTGCCCTTTTTGGTCGTGTGCTCCTGGCAATCGGCGCCTTCCGTGACGAGCACATCGTACTGCTCCTTCCCTTCCTCGCCCTCATGGGCTTGGCCATCGTATTTGCCTACCTCACCTGGGGCAAAGGCACCGATCGGGGCATGAGCTTAGTATTCGACGTAGGTCACGGACGCGAGGACGCCATCTCCCCGCGTCTGGTGCCGCTCATTATGCTGAGCACGTGGGCCACGCATCTCTTTGGCGGCAGCGCGGGACGCGAAGGCGTAGCCGTGCAGATCGGCGCAACCGTCTCGCATTGGATCGGCCGACGTCTACCTTTCCGAGAACCCGGCAACACGTTTTTGCTTATCGGCATGGCCGCCGGCTTTGCCGGACTCTTCCGAACGCCCCTCGCCGCCACGGTCTTTGCGATCGAAGTACTGGTCGCAGGACGCATGGAATACCGCGCGCTGTTTCCCGCGCTTACAGCCTCGCTCGCCGCAAGCATGACCTCCGGCGCTCTGGGGCTCGAGAAGTTTGAGGTCGCCGTTGTCGCCTCGTATGCGCTCGACCTCCCCGGTCTTGGACGGCTGGCGCTGTTGGGTATCGCGTTTGGTATGGTAGGTGGAGCTTTTGCCTGGTGCCTTGCCCATGCCAAGACCCTTGCAGCGCGGCTGCTCCCCAGCCCTTACATACGCGTTGCCGTTATGGGCCTTGCGCTGTCGGCGATTCTGTTCGCGCTGTGGCAGGGGCGATACTGCGGCCTTGGCACCAACCTGATATCCGCGGCACTGGGTGACAACGGCGAGGCGTCGATCATGCCTTGGGACTGGGCGCTCAAATTCGCACTCACCATTGCCACGCTTGCCGCAGGATATCAGGGTGGCGAGGTAACGCCGCTGTTCTCCATCGGCGCCAGCCTGGGTGTCGTACTCGCCGGGATTCTCGGCATGCCCGTCGAGCTCTGCGCCGCGCTGGGATACGCCGCCGTCTTTGGCAGCGCCACCAACACGCTGCTCGCGCCGATCCTCATTGGCTGCGAGGTCTTCGGTTTCGGTAATCTGCCGACGTTCTTTATTGTCTGCGTCGTGGCCTACCTGTTCAACATGGATAAGTCGATCTATGCGCTGCAGGAGCACAGCCGCACCCGATAAACAGGGCGTTTGCCACCAAAAAACGCGCACGACAGGCCGGGCCCGCCGCGCGCGTCATCCTATACACGATTAGTTATTGTTGTTGGTCATCGAAGCCACTGCTGCCGCAAGATTGGAAATGGGCATTGTCTGCAGCCAGATGCGCCCCGGACCGGTGAGCACAGTGTTGAACACGCCTTCACCGCCAAACATGATGTTTTTGACGCCCTTGACCATCTGCGCGTCGATGCTCACCGTCTCCTCAAAGCCGGCCACGTTGCCGGTATCTACAATCATTTGCTGGCCAGCAGCAAGCTCGTACTCAACTAGGTCGCCGTCGATCTCGGCAAAGGCAATACCCGAGCCCGTGAGCTTTTGCATGATAAAACCCTCGCCGCCAAAGACGCCGGTCTTTGCCTTCTTGTTAAAGTGGATGCTCAGCTCAACACCACTTTCCGCGGCAAGGAACGAACGCTTCTGCAAAATCCAGCTCTTACCAGGGCCAATCTCGATCGGTATAATGCGGCCGGGGAAGCAAGAGCCAAACGCAATCATGCCATCGCCGTGCGCGGTCCAAATGTTTTGGAACAACGCCTCACCCGAAAAAGCCTTAGAGAACATCTTGCCTATACCACCGCCCGAGGTGGACATCTCCATGTTGGGGGTCATCCAGACCATGGCACCGCTTTCGGTGATCATGGATTCGCCGTCGCTAAGGTTGCACGTAACAACCGGGAAAGCCCCTCCGCCGATCTCGTACTGCATGACCGTCTCCTTTCCTTCGGGAGCCGAACAACGATGTCCATATTTTAGCAGTTAGAGGTGCGTTTATTTGGGTCGGTGGCGTTCATGGCGCCGATCACCGCCAGCCTCCGCTGCCGTCTGCACAGATAAAACCTGCCAAAATAAACCTGTCCCTTTTTGGCAGGTCTTAGAGGCGGACGGTGAAGGTGATCTGATGATCGTGGCCGGATACGGTGGCTGATCCGCCATGGGCTTCGGCGATGGCGCGCACGACGGACAGCCCCACGCCCGAGCCACCTGTCTTGGAGCTGCGCGACACGTCCGCACGATAGAAGCGGTCGAACAGCCGGTCCAGGTCGCCCTCGGGCAGCTCATCAACAGCATTCGATACGACAAGCTCGGCCGAGCCTTTGCCCGCACCGCGCGAAACGGCACGCAGGCTCAGCTCGATCACGCTGTCCTCGCTTGCGTAGCGTGTGGCGTTGTCCAGCAGCAGCTCAACAACCTGCGCCACTGCCGCGGCATCGGCATGGGCCCGCACACCGCTCGCGATCGACGTCGACAGCCGCTTTCCGCGCGAAACCGCCACCGATTCAAATGGCGTCGCAGCCGTGTCCACGGCCTCCGAAAGATCAATCGTCGCCATAGTAAAGCCGGCCGAACCCTCGTCCATACGCGCCAGGAACACCAGACGCTCCGTGAGCGCCGTCAGCCGCGCGACCTGCTCGTGAATGCTCTGCGTCCACTCGCTCTCGCCGCTCTCGATCTCTTGGACCTCGTTGGCGGCGTCAATCACGGCCAGCGGCGTTTTGATCTCGTGGCTTGCATCGGTAATGAAGCGCTTCTGTTTGCTATAACTCTCGACCATCGGCCGAATCACCGCACCCGAGGCACCCGCCACAATTGCCAGCACCGCCAGCCAGCCAATGCAACTGATCGCCACGCTCGCGCTCAAAAACGAATGAAAGCTTGCAAGCTCGCGCGAGCAGTCCACGAACACATAGGTGATCTCGTCGTCCTGGACGTCGGTCGTATAACGATAATTGCCAGAGAAGCCCGAGGTCCAGCCCTTGGCATGCAGCCTTGCGGCAATACTGGCGGCGCGCTTGGCACCAACCGCGGCAATGCGGGCCGTATTGACATCGGCAACCTGTCCGGCGTCAATCGTCACCGTAAAGTAGCGCGTGTCGAAGGGAGACTCCGCCGTCATGCCTTCGAAGTGTCTGATGCGAACGCCCGCTTGGCTATCGCCGGCATCCTTGCCATTAGCGGGCTCGGCTTTAGGCTCGTCCCCCCAATCGATACCGTCCTTGCCCGCCAGAATATAGTCCAGGCGAGCGTCGGCCATCTTGCAGACATGCGAATAATTGACGATGTTGATGCCGGCGATGATAAGCGTGAGCACCACGGTCACGGCGCCCATGGCAACGAGGATAAACTTGCGACGCAGACGGCGGCCCAATGCGTCAACAGAATTAGCCCGCCCCGTACTACTCGAGGCGGCGTGAAACCACTCCGTCATGCGCTTGCACCACGCGCTCGCGCTCACGCTTATTCGCCTTCCTCGACAACCTCGAGCGAATAGCCCTGGTTACGCGACGCGCGAATGGCAACGTTGGCACCAAGCGCCATCAGCCTTTTGCGCAGGTACGAGATATAGACCCACACCACGTTGGCGCCTTCGGGCGCGTCCTCACCCCAAACCTCGAGCATCAGACGTTCAGTGGGCATGCGCGTGCCGGCGTTGCGCATAAAGAGTTCCATAAGCTGAAACTCGCGATTGGCCAGGTGCTCCTCGCCCAAGGGTCCCACAAGCGTGCAAGCCGCCGTGTCGAGGCGCACGTTACCCACGCTGAGCGTCGTGGCGTCAATTGCCGTCGCGGCGCGCGTCATGGCACGAATACGCGCAAGCAGTTCCTTGGCGGCAAACGGCTTGGTCAGGTAATCGTTGGCACCGGCATCCAGGCCCTCGACCTTATCGGACACCTCGCTTTTTGCCGTGAGCATGATGATGGGCAGTCGATTTCCGGCGGCGCGTGTACGCTTGAGCACCTCGATGCCGTCCATGCCGGGCATCATGATGTCCAGGATTGCGGCGTCGTAATCGTTGGTGAGTAGATTCTCGAGCGCCGTCAAGCCGTCGAGGGCGGTGTCGACCTCGTAGTCGCTATGTTGAAGAATCGCGGTGAGGGCGCGGGAGAGACCAGGTTCGTCCTCGGCAAGCATCAGCTTCATAGTTGCTCCTTTGGCGCATGGAAATACAGGTTTCGATACTGCCGATAATAGCGCACCGAAAGCTGCCTTAGCACAGCCCTAGCGGCTCAACCTGCGCGTTTTCAAATACGCAAGATATGGCTTAGCCAAACTTAAAGCGCAGATGCCAAGCGTCTGGACGCATGCCGGCCGTAGAAGGACGGAGGCTCGTCCTTTCGCGGCGTCCTAGTTATGCAAAGCGTTCGAGCGCTATTCCTCGTACGCGCCCTCAAGCCGAAGCAGCCACTCCTTGCGATCAAGGCCGCCAGCATATCCGTTGAGCGATCCGTCGACCGCGACCACGCGATGGCACGGCACGATAATCGAAATGGGATTACGCGCAACCGCAGCCCCCACCGCACGAGGAGACACGACGGGTGCCTCATTTCCCGGCACACGATGTCGAGCCGCAACACGCTGAGCGATCTCGCCATACGTAGCGACTTCGCCACGCGGAATTGAAAGCAGCTCAAACCAAACCTCGCGCTGGAACGCCGTGCCGATCATATGCAACGGCGGCGTAAACCGAGGCTCCTGCCCCGCAAAATAAGCATTCAGCCAAGCCCAAGAACGCTCAAGCACCGAAGAAGCCGCGCCATTTGCCGGACTCACCGGCAACATGCCACCGGTACCGGAAACCGCGTCGGCGCCTTCAACATGTTCGGAGTCTTCCCGGAGAAGCGTGGAACCAAAGTGCTCCTGCCCCTCAAACCAAAGCCCCGTCAGACCGCGGCCATCAGCGGCAAGCAAGATTTCGCCCAAAGGCGAAGCAAATGTCGTCGTGACCACCAGCGGCTCCTTTCAAAACTCCGCAACATAATACCGCGAATTGTGCAGACAACCCCAATCGACCCCAAAGTCACCCAAGGCAGCAGGCGCGACAGCGCCCCAGCTGCCGCACGACCCCAAAGTCCCCGCAGGCAGCAGGCGCAACGCGCCGCAGCTGCCGGCCGCGCTCCGCAGCCCCCCCCAAGGCGGCAGGCGCAAAGCGCCGAGGCCGCCGCCGGGACTAGGGCCCGCAACAACCACGTGCCCCCACATCAGCCCAGCGGCCCCAACCAGCAACGGCTCCATCGCAGGCCGCTCGCAGCCGAGTCGCCGCAGGCGGGGGCCGGGCTTAGTTTTCAGAACACTCCGCAGACCAGTGTGGCGCCTTGTCCGCAGCTCCGAAGGAGCAGGACAAGGCGCCACACATGGTCGAGGACGTTCTGAAAACTAAGCCCGGACCCCGCCGGACAGGTCGCACTACTCGCAGAGCAGCTTAGCGATCTGGACGGCGTTGGTTGCCGCGCCCTTACGGATTTGGTCGCCGCAGCACCAGAAGGTGATGCCGCGCGCGGCCTCGGGGTTCGAGATGTCGCGACGCACACGGCCGACCCAAATCAAATCCTGGTCGGAGGTGTCCATCGGCATGGGGAAGCGGTCGTGTGCATCCTCGGCGCTCATGTCGTCAACCAGTTTCACTCCCGGAGCGGCAGCCAGCGCAGCACGGGCCTCTTCCACCGTGATGTCGCGCTCAAACTCGAGCGTAACGCTCTCGGAGTGCGAGCGCAGCACGGGCACGCGCACGCAGGTGCAGTTCACGCGCAGCTCGGGCAGGTGCATGATCTTGCGGCCCTCGTTCTGCAGCTTCATCTCCTCGGAGGTAAAGCCCTCCTCCTTGACACCGCCGATCTGCGGAATCAGGTTGCTCGCCAGCTGGGCGGCAAACGCGCGCGGCTCGGGAATCTCCTCGCCACGGCCCAGGGCGGCAAGCTGAGCCTCGAGCTCGGCCATACCGGGAGCGCCAGCGCCCGAAGCTGCCTGATACGTGGACACGATCATACGCTTCACGCCAGCAAGCTGGTGCAGCGGCCACGTGGGAACCAGGCCGATGATGGTCGCGCAGTTGGGATTGGCGATAAGGCCGTGATGCCACTTGATGTCGTCGGCATTGATCTCGGGCACGACCAGCGGCACCTCGGGATCCATGCGGAAGGCGTGGCTGTTGTCGACCACGACGGCGCCGCGCTTGACGGCCTCGGGCAGTAGCTCCTTCGCAATATCGTCGCCGGCGGCGCCGAGCACGATGTCGCAGCCCTCAAAGGCCTCGGGGCAAGCCTCCTCAATCACAACCTGCTCGCCGCGGAACTCGACGGTCTTGCCCGCAGAGCGCGCGCTCGCTAGCAGCTTGAGCTTGCCGACCGGAAACTCCTGCTCGTTGAGGCACTCAAGCATCTGGGTGCCCACGGCTCCCGTCGCGCCCAAAATAGCAACCGTGTACTGTTTCATGCTTCCCCCTTTAAAGGCTGTGGCTTTTGCCCGCACGCCGAGCAGGCCGATTATTGTTGCCAGTGTATACAAGAACAGGGCGGGCACGAAACCCGCCCCGTCGAAACGAAACCGAAACGAAACGCCCCGCCGTAGTTTTTGAAGCAAGTCCCAAAAATCTACTGGGATAGCAGCTACTTGTGGAGCGCGGCCGGAGCGGGATCGACCGGCACGGGAGCCTCCAGGTCGGAGACCTTCACAATGCCGTTCTCGTCGGAGAAGGCGCGGTAAATGGTCCGAATCGCCAGGTCGAAGTCCTTCTCCTCTACGCCGATAATGATGTTGATCTCGTCGCAGCTCTGCGAAATCATACGTACGCTCACGCCGGCCTGACCAAGCATGCCAAACAGATGGCCCGAGATACCTGCGCGGCCGCGAAGGTTACGGCCGACGGTCGCGATGAGCGCCAAACCCTCGACAACCTCGATCTCGAGCGGCTCGACCTCCTGCTGAATGTCGCCCACGAGCGAGTACAGCGAGTCGTGCACATCCTGCTCCTGCACCACGGCGCCAAAGCGGTCGACGCCGGTGGGCATATGCTCGACGGAAACGTCATAGCGTTCGAACACCGAAAGTGCACGGCGCATAAAGCCGACACGGGGCTTGGTGCGGTCGCGGGCAACGTTGATGGCGACAAAGCCGCGCTTGCCGGTCACGCCGGTAATGATAGGCTCCGCCTCACCCTCGTCAGCCGTCTCGCTAATGATGGTGCCGGGGTCCTGCGGCGCATTGGTGTTCTTGATGACCAGCGGAATGCCTGCCTCGCGCACGGGGAACACGGCCTCCTCGTGCAGGACGCTTGCACCCATGTACGAAAGCTCGCGCAGCTCCTCGTAGGTAACGCGCGCAATGGGCTGAGCCTCGGGAACAATACGCGGATCGGCAGAATAGAAGCCCGAAACGTCGGTCCAGTTCTCGTACAGGTCGGCACCAAGGCACTTGGCCAGAATCGAGCCGGAAATATCGCCGCCGCCACGGTCGAGCAGCTTGATCTGCCCCTCACGCGTCGCGCCGTAGAAACCGGGCATAACAAAGCCGCCCTGCTGGCCGTACTCCTGCACCAGCTCGGCGGTGCGGTTCATGCTGAGCGTACCGTCATGATGGAACGCCACGACCGTCGCGGCATCCAGGAACGGCAGGCCCAGGTACTCGGCCATCAGGCGAGCGGTAAAGTACTCGCCGCGGCTTACGAGCTCCTCGGTGGAGTAGCCACCGGAGCGAGCACGCTCGGCAAAGGCCGCAAACTCTTCGCGGATGGGATAGGTGAGCCCCAGCTCGTCAGCGATATCAAAATAGCGCTGGCCGATGTCCTCGAGCAGCTCCTCGCACGACACGTGGTACTTGACGTGCGCGTTGACCAAGTAGAGCAGATCGGTCACCTTGGTGTCGCCCTTAAAACGGCGACCGCAGGCAGAAACCACCACAAAACGGCGGGCCGGATCGGCATCGACGATGGCCTTGATCTTCTTAAAGTGTTCGGCGTCGGCGACCGACGAGCCGCCAAACTTGGCAATCTTAATCATGGGCTGGAGGTTACCTTTCTAAAAAGCCTCTGCGAACCTATTTTGCGCGCTCTGATACCATGGTTTCACCGATTGGGACCAAGGCATCCGAGGAGCAGTGTTATATGGGAACTTATCATAGTACACGAGGACGCACTTTATCGTGCTCAAGTAAGGTGGCAATCCGTACCGGCATCGCTCCCGACGGGGGTTTGTTTGTCTCGGACGAGCTCGGCACCCAGCAGGTCGATATCAGCTCGCTTGCAGATAAATCGTACTTTGAAATCGCTCAAGATGTGTTGGGAATGTTACTGAATGATTACACGACCGAAGAAATTTCGGCCTGTGTGAATGAGGCATACCGCGGCACGTTCGCGAGCGAAGAGGTCACGCCGCTCGTCAAACTCGACGCCGCACCGGGCGCTGACGTCCCTCAGACCTATGTGATGGAGCTCTTTGGCGGCCCCACAAGCGCCTTCAAGGACGTCGCCCTGCAGATGCTCCCCCGTCTGATGGCCCGCACCTCCGCCAAGGACGGCGGCGCCGAGCGCATCATGATCGTCACCGCCACGTCGGGCGACACCGGCAAGGCCGCACTCGCCGGTTTTGCCGACGCTCCAGGTACGGGCATCACCGTCTTTTATCCCGAGGGCAAGGTCAGCCGCGTGCAGAACCTGCAGATGTCCACGCAGGAGGGCGACAACGTCGCCGTCTGCGGTATCCGCGGCAACTTTGACGACGCCCAGAGCGCCGTCAAGCGCATCTTTGCCGATAAGGAGCTTGCCGAGCGCCTGGAGGCCGCTGGCACGGTGCTTTCGAGCGCCAACTCCATCAATGTCGGCCGTCTGGTACCGCAGGTCGTCTACTACTTTGCCGCCTATGCGCAGCTGTTGCGCGCCGACGCTATCGAGGCTGGCGACGCCGTAGAGTTCTGTGTACCGACCGGTAACTTTGGCGATATCCTGGCCGGCTACTATGCCAAGCGCATGGGTCTGCCCGTCGCCAAGCTCATCGTCGCGAGCGACAAGAACAACGTGCTTGCCGACTTCCTGACCACCGGCGTCTACGACCGCAACCGTCCGTTCTTCACGACCATCTCGCCGTCGATGGACATCCTCATCAGCTCCAACCTGGAGCGCATGCTCTACTTCCTGTCCGACGGCGACTGCGAGCTTGTTGCCGACCTTATGGAGCAGCTGGCACAGACTGGTCGCTACGAAGTCCCCGCCAACCTGCTGGCAAAGATTCAGAGCGTCTTTGGCTGCGGCTGGGCCAGCGAGGACGAGGTCCGCGCTGCCATCAAGAGCTGCTGGGACGCAAACGGCTACGTGATCGACCCGCACACCGCCTGCGGCTATCACGTCTTTGAAAAAGTCACCCCCGCCGAGGGCGCCAAGGCCCGCGTGCTGCTTTCGACCGCCAGCCCCTACAAGTTCCCGCGCGCCTGCTGCGATGCCCTGGGCCTCGACGTGCCCGAGGACGACTTTGAGGCTATGCGTGTGCTCGAGCAGGCCACCAACACGGTCGCCCCGGCACAGCTCGCCGAGCTCGAGTCCAAGCCCGTCCGCTTCGAAGACGTCTGCGACGTCGATGAGATGGCCAGCTACGTCGAGTCCGCAGCAAAACGAATGAGCACCAACTAAACCCCTTATTAAGCGCCGGCGAAAGCCGGCGCACCTTCTTTTATCAGAAACCCACCGGGATGATGACGAGCTGACATGCGGGTCTGCCTGTTTAGTTCGTCGCGAGTTCCGCACGAGCCGGAAAGCACTTAATGTGCTTTCCGAGCGAGCCAGGACTGCCCGAGCAGCGAACTAAACAGGCAGACCGCCCAGGAGATTCCCATGATCAAGATCACCGTCCCAGCAACAAGCGCCAACTTGGGCATTGGCTACGACACCCTCGGCATGGCCGTCAGCCTCTACTCGCACTTCACCTTCGAGCGCGCCGACAAGCTCTCCATCACGGGCTGCCCCGAGGAATTCCAAAACGAGAACAACCTGGTCTACGTGAGCTTTGTCGATGCGCTTGCCGCATGGGGCGAGCCGGCTTTTCCCGTTGCCATCGACATTCAAACCGATGTGCCCGTCGCTCGCGGCCTGGGCTCCAGCTCCACCTGCGTTGTCGCCGGCATTATGGCCGCCGCCGCGCTGACGGGCCACACCGTCGACCGCGCCGAGCTCGTCCGCATTGCCACCGAGGTCGAGGGCCATCCCGATAACGTCGCCCCCGCTATCCTGGGCGGCGCCGTCTGCTCCTTTACGCCGACCGATTCGCTCCCCCAGTGCCTGCGCTACGAGGTGAGCGATCGCCTGCGTTTTATTACCGTGATTCCGCCCTACGAGGTACACACGAGTGAGGCGCGCAAGGTCGTGCCGCAGGAGATTCCAACCTCCACCGCCGTATGGCAAATGGGCCGCATCGCCGGCATGACGCGCGGCTTGGAGACTGGTGACCTGGACCTGATTGCCGCCGCCAACGACGACCGCATCCAGGAGCCCTATCGCCGCCGCCTGATTCCCGATTACAACGCTGTGCGCGACACCTGCCTTAACGGCGGCGCCAAGACCATCTGGATCAGTGGCTCCGGCTCGACCCTCATGGCCGTAACCGACGATACCATCGTGGCGAAGTTCCTGCAGGTCAAGCTGCGTGAGCAGTTCCCCAAGTGTGAGACGCATATTCTGACGTGCGACACCGAGGGCGCTCAAATCGAGTACCTGTAGCGCCCTGCCTCATTGCTCTCACCGGTCCCCT
>NZ_QSBK01000001.1:0-80260 GCF_003465685.1 Collinsella sp. AF04-24 | reverse complement strand
TGCCTCATTGCTCTCACCGGTCCCCTTGGGGCTTCCCCTGAAAACGTCCTCGATCATGAATTGCCCCGTCGTGCGCTTCGCGCGACGGGGCAATTCGATCTGCGGATTGTTTTCAGGGGAAGCCCCAAGGGGACCTGCGCAGCCTCGACAGGATAATCGCATTCGCTGATTTAATTATCGCCCGATTCGCGGCGCAATCTATTTATCTCCGCTGCTCAGAACCGCCTCAAGTCTTTGCACGAGAACTCCGACGGTAATTCCAAGTGCCTCTGCATAGGCGAACTGCTCATAAACCCTAAGACTGCGTTCCCCGGTTTCGACTTTCGAGATGAACGACTGAGGTACCCTCAGTTTCTTTGCGAGTTCAACCTGAGTGATACCTTGTTCCCGACGAATCTGGGAGAGGCATTTTCCGCATGTCCTATTAGCATCAACGTTCATACCGTTTACGCTATATTCCATTTTGATATATCCCAAACTAGGATATAATCATGTGAGTATCTGTTTCACTTATCGCAATTGCTCGCATCGCACATTTGAAACGAGAGAGGGGACTCGATAAGCATGGATGACGAGATGAAAGAGCCCAATAGTGAGCAAACGCCCAGTGCATCTGATGAACAGAAGCCGAATATCGAAGGGAAGCAGGTTTCTGATGGTGCTGACGACACCACCTCCCCTGACGATCGATCATCAAATGAAGACGGTGCCACATGCAATAAGGAAGAGGACGATTCACTTCTAACGAGTGCCATTAACAAACTTGGTGGTAATAAACGAGCGGCTATCGCAACTGCTGCGATAGTTGCCGTCATCTTCTGCTTACCCATGCTGTTTCCTCAAATGTTTTGCACCCACAAACTTTGGACCAATGCAAACTGTACAAGCCCTCGCACCTGTAAAAGTTGCGGCAAAACCGAGGGGAAACCGCTCGGACATGAATGGGAAGAAGCAACATGCACGGTTCCGAAGACCTGTCAACGCTGCGGCAAAACCGAAGGGAAACCCCTTGGGCTTCAACCAGGTTCTTGGACTACCAAAGTCGATTACGTTGACGCCACCTCGAAGGAAATTCGAGAATGCGGGAGATGCGGAGAGGTCGTTGACACCCGCAACGAAAAGGAAATTACTTCCTTTCTTGGCGACGGATCGTTTTCAATTTCACCTGAAGGCTTTATTGAACGACTTAACGAGGAATTCTCCGATATTCCCAATTGCAGCAGTATGAAGGCGAGTTACGAGTTAGACGATAGCGGCACGGGACTCGAGCTTCAGATAAAAAATGGCTCTACGCTTGCCGGTATTGGAGGTTTTTTCTCGGACTCGAGCAGTCAACTACTATTCAGCTATCTTGGATCAGAAAACTGCTTCAAAAACATAGTCATGTACTTCGAAAATTCAGATTATGCCGCGGCGACAGCATTAGCAACCATACAAGCAATTGATCCAACACTCTCATTTTCCGACGCTAAGGAGATTGGCGCTGCCTGCGTAGGTACGCCAACTGTCAAAAATGGAATTACGTACGCAATCTTAGCTTCAAATGGAGAATACTGGCTGAGCACCCGAATTGAATAATTTACTTTAATTGCTAAATGCAGACGCCTCTTACTCGCGGCATATTAAAGTTCAACCCCTGCTAGCATCGTCAATCGAAATATGCCCCGCCGAGCACTTTAGCTTGGCGGGGCATTTCAATACGTAGGCGGATTTTGATACCTAGAAGGCCCACATGCCCCCACTAGGCAGCCGGCTTCGCTGCTCAAATTGCTCGAACTGCAACTTGAGCAATCAGCGGCCAGCATCTCTTTTAGGCTGCGCTAGTTTCTTTGTATTCAAAGACTGGCTCTAAGATGTCTTCGATGCTGCAGTGCAGGACTTTCGCCATATCCCTTACGGTTGTTACCGATGCTTCGTTGATGTTTCTCTGGCGCTGTTCGTACATTTGGATTGAGCGGAGTGATACGCCCGATTCGTATGCCAGGTCTTGTTGGGTTTTCTTGAGCCTCTTTCTTGCTTGCGCCAGTTTAGTTTGACGAGGTGTTTTCTTCGCCATATCGCAAATAAGACGCGCCACACGTTCCTCTGAGGCTTCATGCCAGGGATAGTACAGACCGCGCAGCGCATCAAATGGAACGACATGCAGCAGATCTTCGAAAGACTCCCCTAAACGCCACTGCAGGTATGCCAGCATCCAGCCCGCCCAATATTCCGGCGTCTTCTCAAATCGATAGGTGCAGTCCGGTATAGGCCTGTTTTGATAGCCCGATCTTTCAGCGATAAGCGCGAACAGCTCAACGCCCGATTTTCCCGATACGACCCATGCGTTGCCGCGTTCGAACTCGCGAGCTACGCCGCTGAGGCAAAAGAGTTCAGCAACTTCCGATCCCTCTGCTCCATAATCATTAACGGCATAGTCAAAGCAGTCGCCTAGGTTGTTCATTGCGTCCTCGAGGTAATAGACGGGATATGTCCTACTCGGCCCACAATCCGTTAACTCTTGGATCATTTAAATCAACCCTCCCTGCCATCAAATCCCTAATGTCGACACCCTCGGTGTCAAATCCGTTTATCGTATCCAGATACTTACGTCGAGCATTCTGTTCTCGCTCAAATCGTTTGGGATAAAACTCAGCTCCCGAGGCCTGCTTCCAATCGCGGAACCTGATCGCCGAGAACGCGCGCTCACTCATAAGAGCGTATTGGATGCCCAAATCGCCCAAACGCATAATGAGTTGCAGTTGCCTGAGCGAGATCATGCCGTTAACGAACTGTCTTGCAAACGAAAAGTAGGAATCGTCGGCGCGATAGCCTCGAATAACATCATAGGGAGAAATATCAATCAGGCAGTTATCCAGCAGATAGCGAAGTCCTTCGCGTGCCAGCGGCGTCGAGACATTAAACTCCCGGTTGTTGGCCAAAATCGCAAGCCAATTGAGGATTGAAAACTCCCCAGACTCTAAATCCAAGACCGAAAGGCCATCTAAATCAAGCTCATATCGATTGGCAATGCCATCAGACTCGGTCCGGCATGCCCATTCCATTGCCATTTCCTCATGTGGTGTGCAATAAAATCCGCGCCCATAGTCATTGAATTGCCTGCATTTATCCAACGATGGATGCTCGACAACAACCTCCGACCCGTGCCAAAGCTCCATATCGACCTCCTAAAAATATCACCCCAGTGATAGTTTACCAATAACTATCACTGGGGTGATATAGATGAGAGCTTTTGAGGGGCTGCAGCCTGACTAGAGGCACGCCTCGGCAATGCGGCGCTTGAGCTCGTCGATGCCCACACCGGTCTGGGAGCTCGTGATGATCACGTTTTCGGCCGGGACGTTGAGCT
Source organism: Collinsella sp. AF04-24 (assembly GCF_003465685.1). Classification (NCBI taxonomy): domain Bacteria; kingdom Bacillati; phylum Actinomycetota; class Coriobacteriia; order Coriobacteriales; family Coriobacteriaceae; genus Collinsella; species Collinsella sp. AF04-24. The sequence continues at coordinate 76,911 of NZ_QSBK01000001.1, read as the reverse complement.
GCTTTTTGATGGCTGCTGCCTGGCGGGCCTGCTGGGTGCGGCTGAGCTTGTCGGCTTTGGTGAGGCAGACGATAAAGTTGAACTCGTTGCCCTGCAGGTAGTCGATCATGTCATGATCGAGCTTGCTGGGGTCGTGACGAATGTCAACCAGCGATACGACCAGGTTAAAGCTGCGCTCGGAGTCAAAGAAGTCGCCAATAAGCTCGGCCCAGCGGTCGCGCTCGGCCTTGGAGCGACGGGCGAAACCGTAACCCGGCAGGTCCACGAAATGCACGTCGTCGGCCTCAAAGAAGTTGATGTTGCTCGTCTTGCCCGGCGTACTGGAAACCTTGACCAGGTTCTTGCGGCCAAAGAGCTTGTTCATAATCGACGACTTGCCCACGTTGGAGCGGCCGACAAAGCTCACCTCGGGGCAGGTGGACTCGGGAATCTGCGAAACCTTGCCGTAGCTGGCGACGAACTTGGCAAGCTGGTAGTTAATGGAATCGGCCATGGACACTCCTTGGTCGTAGGTTCTTACAAAAGAGCGCGCTATTGCGCGGCGGCAATGCGGCGGACGATATCGAGCGTGATATCACTTGCGACACGCGCGTACTCGAACAGATCGAACTCTCGGTCGCAAATTGCATCGTACGCCTCGTCACAATTATCGCTGATAGCGCGCAACACCAGGCAATCGACACCATTTTTGGTTGCGACATGGGCAATTGCCGCGCCCTCCATGCCGACACAATCGGCATGCGTCGCCTCGATAGCGTCGTTGCGCATGGCGGTGCCCGTCACAAAGCGGTTACCCGTGGCAATCGTGCCGACCAGGAATTGTTTGGCTCCCTCGTTCGAAGCGGCTGCATTTGTCGAAGCATCAACAAACCCACGCTCAGCAAGCACGTCGACGGCAATATCGACCAGCGCGGGTGTCGAGCCAAACTCCTCGAGCCCCGGTGCGGACTCGGCGATAAGCGCGGTATCGGTATCCAGATAGCGCAGGCGTTTGCCAATGACCACGTCGTCGATACGGAGCTTGGGGTTCAAACCGCCCGCAATGCCCGAAAACACAACAGCCTGCGGAGCATACTTGCTAATGAGGTGCTGTGTCGCAGCGGCGGCGTTCACCGTGCCCATGCCCGCCGTTGTGGCGACAACTGTCAGGCCGTCGAGCCCACCGCTCACAACGGTCAAGCCTGCCTCCCGTGCCTCGCAAACGTCGCTCAGCTCTTCCTTAATCTGCATGATCTCTTTTTCGAGCGCACCGATAATCGCGATGGTAGCCATACCATTCCCCAAACCTATACGAAATTCTCAACCACGGTATGGTACCAGCATTTTGTTTGACCTCGCCAAACGAACACGCTAAGCCAGTGCAGCGCGGGTATCATAGAGCGCCTTGGCGATGGCGGCCACGACCTCGCTCGAGCGGTCGCTCCACGGCATCGATGTCATGATGCTCATGACATAGGTACGGCCATCGATGTCGATAAGGCCCGCATCGCATGTCGAATAGCAACCATCCTCGCTGACCCAACCCACCTTGTTGCACATCTTAAAGGGTAGTCAATTTGGGACGGGCTTGTTAGCCAATGGCCGACCTGAGCTCCGCACGGCGCTTTTTCATGCCGGCCATGACGGCGTTGCGCAGCTCGGGCATGCGCGCGGTATCCATCTGGGGCACGCCCTCGAGCTTATAGGGAATACCCAGTTGCTCGTACTTGACGACACCCATCGTGTGATACGGCAGCATTTCCAGGCCCACCACGTTGTGCCATGGAGCGATCAGGCGACCGAGCTTCTCGCATTCCTCCGCCGTGTCGGTGATACCCGGCACCACCACATGGCGAATAACAACCTTAATCTTGCGACGGGCAAGCTCATCGCCAAACGCCAGGATGCGCGCAGGATCGCAACCGGTCAGCTTTTTATGCTCAACCGGATCGGCATGCTTGATGTCGAGCAGCACCATATCGGTCTCGTTGAGAACAGCATCGAACTTCTCCGGATGCTTGGGATCAAATGCATAGCCACAGCTGTCTAGGCAGGTGTGTACGCGGCCATCGGGGTTGTTGTGCATCACGCGGAACAGGTCGGCCAAAAACTCGGGCTGCAGGAGCGGTTCGCCGCCCGAAACGGTAATGCCGCCGCTACGGTAGAACTCATGGTTGCTCTGGAACTCGTCCATGAGATGCTCGACGGTCACCATCGTGCCGCCGTTAACAGACCAGGTATCGGGATTGTGGCAATACGCGCAGCGCATGGGACAGCCCTGAACAAACACCACAAAGCGGATGCCGGGTCCGTCGACCGTTCCCATCGTCTCGATCGAATGCACGCGACCCAGGGCATACGCAGAGTCCTCGGGATGAGCATCCACACCCTCAAGCGTCATCTCAGCCATTCCCGCAACCTTGCCTCTCTTTGGTTTTTGTCAATTAAAATGCCAGAGCCATTCTAGCCCATACGCCTGATGGCGAAACGGTTTAGCGGTCAATTTGATCGTCCTATTTGACTCCACGCAAAAGCGGCGGGAAGGTTGTCACAACCCGCTCGCCGCCGAAGCAATAGAAATCGATAGACGCCAGGCCCTACGCCTTAAGCGTAAGCACCGCGCCAAAGGCGGTCGGGCCGCAGTGGCTCGAGATGACGCCGCCGACCTGAGTCCAGGTAACGTCCTTAAAGCCCAGGTCGTGCGCATAGACTTCCATATCGTCGCGCAGCTCCTCGGAAAGGCCCACCGAATACGCCAGGCCAATATGCGAGTAGTCGATCTCGCCCTTCGCTACCATGTGGTCAAGAAAGGCACGGGCGCACTTGAGCATAGAACCGCGGAACTTCTTGGTCGCCACGAACTTGCCGCCCGTCACCTCGATGCAGGGCTTAATCTTGAGCAGATGGGCGCCTAGGAACGCGACGTTGGACAAGCGACCGCCGGCCTTAAGGAAGGCGAGATCGGTTGGGACAAAGCCCAACAGCACGCGGTCCATCACCGAATTGGTGAAGGCGAAAATTTCGTCAACGGTGGCATCGGGATGAGCCTCGATGTATTTGGCAGTCTCAACGACAACGAGTGACTGGCCCACCGAGACAAAGCGCGTGTCCATGGAGAACACGTAGTCGCGCCCCTGGGCCGCAATCTTCGAGGACTGATGCGAGCAGGTCGTGGCCTCGGAATACGCAAGATGCAAAATGGTCGCATCGGGCTGCTCGGCATGAATGCGGTCGTACACGTGAGCAAAATCCGCAGGCGAGCAGCCACTGGTCTTGGGCATAACGCCAAACTCGTTACAGCGCGAGTAAATCTCGAGCGGATCGATCGAGCCGTCCTCGACGGTCTCGTCACCAATCGTGACATGCATAGGCACGCGCACGATGCCGTAGCGCTCGCAGAGCTCCGGCGTCACATCCGACCCAGACTCAACCACGATTACGTACTTGCCCATTCTTATCACGACCCATCTCGACGTTGGCTTTTCACTACATGACACACGCCCGGCGCACTGTTGCACAACGGCGTCCAAGCGCCAAAGAGACGCCGCCCTTTGCACATAACAAAGGACAGCGTCTCCCTGGAAAACTCCGTGCTTAACTGAGATTCTACACGGTTTATTGCTAAGTGTTACTTACTCCGCAAACGGTAGCTATACGCGATAAACGGTAGCGCAACTAAGAAAGTATCCCCAACGATCAATCTATTAGGAGAGTTCCGCCTAAAGAGTAACTACACAGGACCCCGCCGGGGCTGTTTGGGCTACCTCCCAAAACTTTCCGCAGGACGCAAGAAGCCCTCGCCGCACGAAGTGCGCAGCGAGGGCTTCTTGCATGTCCGAGGACGTTTTGGGAGGTAGCCCAAACAGCCCCAGCGATCCTGCGGGAGTTAAACCCCTTTAGAACTTGTTGTGGAAGGTACGCGAAATGACCTCGTCCTGCTGCTCCTTGGTGAGCGTGTGGAAGTTCACGGCGTAGCCGGAAACGCGAATGGTCAGCTGCGGGTACTTCTCGGGGTGAGCCTGAGCGTCGAGCAGCGTCTCACGGTTGAAGACGTTGATGTTCAGGTGGTGGCCACCCTTCTCGGCGTAAGCGTCGAGCATGTGGACCAGGTTATCGGCCTGAGTCTCGGAAACTTCAGAAACCTTCATAATGTGTCTCCTTCGATCGATAGGCGCCGGCCGAAACCGGCGCACTAATCAGTAATCGTTATTGTTAGTATAGCACTAACAATAGTTACTCGCCCAGCTGATCAAGGTCGATATCACCAAAGAACACCTGGTCCTCCTTGCCGAGCGCGCCCGGGATGATGGAGAAGGTGTTGGAGATGCCGTCCTGAGCATCGCGGAACGGGAGCTTGGAAACCGAAGACAGCGAAGCGATGGCGCCGTGGCTATCGCGCTTGTGCATGGGGTTAGCACCCGGGGCGAAGGGCTGGCCAGCCTTGCGGCCATCAGGCGTAGAACCGGTCTTCTTGCCGTACACGACGTTGGAGGTGATGGTCAGAACCGAGGTCGTGGGCACGGAGTTGCGGTAGGTGTCGTTCATGCGGATGTACTCCATGAACTGGTGCACAACGTCGTGAGCGATCTGGTCGACGCGGTCGTCGTCGTTACCGTACTTGGGGAACTCGCCCTCGGTCTCGAAGTCGACGATGATGCCGTTCTCGTCACGGACGGGGTGGACCTTGGCGTACTTGATGGCGGACAGGGAGTCAGCCACGACGGAAAGGCCAGCGATGCCCGTAGCGAACCAGCGATGCACGTGCTTGTCGTGCAGAGCCATCTGGATGCGCTCGTAGCAATACTTGTCGTGCATGTAGTGAATGATGTTCAGCGAGTTGACGTACACGCCAGCGAGCCACTTCATCATGTCGTTGTACTTTGCCACAACGTCGTCGTAATCGAGCGTATCGCCCTCGACGGCGCGGTACTTGGGGCCGACCTGCTTCTTGGAGACCTCGTCAACACCGCCGTTGAGTGCGTACAGCAGGCACTTGGCCAGGTTGGCGCGAGCGCCGAAGAACTGCATCTCCTTGCCGATGCGCATGGAGGACACGCAGCAGGCGATGCCGTAGTCGTCGCCGTGGTAAACGCGCATGAGGTCGTCGTTCTCGTACTGGATCGAGGAGCTGGCGACAGAAGTCTTGGCGCAGAACTTCTTGAAGTTCTCGGGCAGACGGGTCGACCACAGAACGGTCATGTTGGGCTCGGGGCTGGTGCCCATGTTCTCGAGCGTGTGCAGGTAGCGGTAGCTCATCTTGGTAACGAGCGTACGGCCGTCGACACCCATGCCGCCGATGGACTCGGTGACCCACTGCGGATCGCCGGTAAACAGGGCCTGGTACTCGGGGGTGCGGGCAAACTTGACCATGCGGAGCTTCATGATGAAGTGATCCACGAACTCCTGGATCTGCTCCTCGGTGAAGGTACCGTTGGCAAGGTCACGCTCAGCGTAGATGTCGATGAACGTGGAGGTACGGCCGATGGACATAGCGGCGCCGTTCTGCTCCTTGACGGAAGCGAGGTAGGCGAAGTACATCCACTGGATGGCCTCCTGCGTGTTGGTAGCAGGGTTGGAAATGTCGAAACCATAGGTCTCGGCCATCATCTTGAGCTCGCCGAGGGCGCGGATCTGCTCCTGCAGCTCCTCACGATCGCGGATGTTGTCGGCGGTCATGACCGTCGGGGTGGAAGCCTTCTGGGCCTCCTTGTCCTTGATCAGGTAGTCGACGCCGTACAGAGCGACACGACGGTAGTCGCCGATGATGCGGCCGCGGCCATAGCCATCGGGCAGACCGGTGATGATGTGGGCCGAACGGCAGGCACGCATCTCGGGGGTGTAGACATCGAAGACGCCGGCGTTGTGAGTCTTGCGCTCGAAGGTGTAGCGCTCGACAACGTTCTCGTCGATCTTGTAGCCGTGCTGGCTGGCAGCCTGGCAAGCGATGCGGATACCGCCGTTGACGTGCAGCGCGCGCTTGAGCGGCTTGTCGGTCTGGAGGCCGACGATGGTCTCCATCTCGCGGTGGGCGTTATCGATGTAGCCAGCGGGGTGGCTCACGATACCTGTGACGGTCTTGGTGTCCATATCGAGGACGCCGCCCTGCTCGCGCTCCTTGAGCAGCAGGTCGAGAACCTCGCCCCACAGCTCCTTGGTACGCTCGGTCGGGCCGGCGAGGAACGACTCGTCGCCCTCGTAGGGGGTGTAGTTCTTCTGGATGAAGTCTCGGACGTCAACCTCTCCCGTCCAGATGCCTTCCTTGAAGCCTTCCCATGCCTCCTGCATTGTGTAACCACGCTCCTAGTTACGTGTAATGCGGCGCTCTCTCACACCGCTGCTTATTGAATTCTTGAATTATCGGCTTGCACTACCGGCTTCTTCCGTTCTTCACCACACGTTGGTACAGGGAAAAACGTTTGTCCACCTTGGAACTGCAACCCAAAACCCAAGATTTCACCCGTTTGAGAAGGATAACATAGCCACCCCCTTCATCAGGGCTGTTATATGTTTCTTTTTTTATACCATAAGGTTGTTTTTAACAAATCCGCAGGAAACGCTCCCACCATCAGCTACCGTTCACCGATTCGCTTGATATTTCCCCTTGCCTTTATACGTCCTTCACTCTAGCTGTTATGCCAGCTTTAGCAGAGTAAAGTGCCCCAGAGACCCCACAGAAACTACAGGGCGGCCACGGGATTTCCCCCGGGGCCGCCCTGTGGCATGGCTAGTTATTTAGCTTTGATTGCCGCTTGGCATTAGGCGGCTGCGGCGTCCTTGTCGGTCGTTGCCTTGCTGTGGCCCTGGCCCTCAAAATGCTTGTAGCACCAGCTGGTGACCAGCGGGGTCAAAATGGCCGTCACGATAGCACATGCTGCGACCTGCGCCGTAGCCGTCGCGAGCACCGCGCCGCCGTACATGGCCTCGTTGACGCTTGCCATGGCAGCAGGCGTGGCCACATTGGCTCCGGCGCAGCTCGAAATGGCCGCACCTGCGACACCCGTACCGCCCGTGAGCTTATCGACCGCGATGACGGGAATTGCAAAGACCACCGAGCAGATCACGCCGAGCAGGATGCCGGGAAGACCACCGTTGATAAGCTGGCCAAAGGTCATGGTCGATCCCATGGCAAAGAAGACGAGCACGATGATGGCGGAAAGTGCCGGTGCCATCATCTTCTTAAAGCTGGGGAAGAGGTTACCCAGGATAATGCCGACGACGATCGGCAGGATGGCGCCCACGAGCGACCAGCCGATCGGAGCCTGACCGGCAGCGCCGAGCACGATCATCGTGACCGGAGGGCCGACAACCAGCGTGGTGATTGCGACGGCACCACGTTCGGCCTCATTGCCCATGGTGCCCATCAGTCCAGCGTACATAGCGTTGTTCGCACCCGTGCAAGCGGCCAGCATCACCATGGCCGAGATACCAAACAGGTTGTCGTTGAACACATAAAGGATGAGCAGCGACACGGCAACGACCACGATCTGCTTGACGGCGATGATGATGGCGCCGCGGGCAGCGGCGGCAGGAGCGCTCTTAAACGAAATCGTCGTACCGACGATGAGCAAAAAAGCGCCAACAAGCGGGCCTGCGCCCTGCTGGGTCATGCCGAGCGTAAAGCTGCCGAGCGTTTTGAACAGGTCGGGGAACAGCGTGTTGAGCAGGCAGCCCAACAAAAGCGGCACCAAAATATTGGCACCCGGGATGGAGGACATCTTAAAGAACGGCTCCTTTGCCGCCGGCGCCTCCACCGCAGTCGATTCACTCATTTATATCTCCTTTTGATGCGTGCGACACGCGGTCACACGCTCCTGTGCCAGAAAGAAGGCGACGGTCCCGAGTCGCAGGAGCCGTCGCCGAATTAACGTCGCGGGGTATTACCCGTCCAGAACGATGCCACCGTCGCAGTCACCGATCTCGCCGTTCACGAAGCTGGCAAGGTCGGAGGCAAAGAAGAGCACCATCTGCGCGGGCTCGCTTGCCTGGGCGGCACGGCCCAGAGGAATACCGTTGATGATGCGCTGAGAGTTCTCGTCAGAGAGAATCGAGGTCATATCGGTAAGGGTGAGCGACGGGCACACGGCGTTGCAGCGGACGCCAAACTTGCCGCCTTCCTTGGCGACTGCCTTGGTTAGACCGTTAACACCGGCCTTGGAGCTCGCGTAAGCCGCGGTGCCGAGCAGGCCGCCACCGATCTTGCCCGCAACGGAACTCACGTTGACGATAGTGCCGGCATGGGCCGCCTTAAAGTGCGGGTACACAGCATTCATCATAGTGAAGGTACCGTTGAGGTTGATGTCGATGGTACGACGCCACTCGGTGTCATCGATCTCGTCGAACTTCTTGGTGCTGATGACGCCAGCACAGTTGATCAGGATGTTGGTTTGCGGCAGGTCCGTAAAAATCTGCTCGACGGTCTCACGCGCCTTGGGCGCATCGGCAACATCGAGCTGATAGAACTTGTTGCCCTCGCCAAGCTCGACCACAGCGGCCTCGCCCTTGGCAGCGTTCCTTGCGATGAGCGCGACGTGTCCGCCGCCCGCGACGATGCCCTTGGCGATCTCGAGGCCAATGCCCTGAGTGCCGCCGGTAACGATCGCGGTTTTGCCCGTGAAGTCAAATGCCATGACTCCAACCCCCTTGATTCAGGTGTCTCCTTGCGGGAAGTTGGAGCATCGCACGTGGCGATAAATGAGTCCCAGTCGTCATGGTGGTGACAACCCCTCGCCTAACCGCGGGCATAGTAGTTCTTTGAAACGCTTCAGCAATTGAATTTTTTAACTCTTTATGCGCTCTTTATATTGCCCACTGCATGAGGCCCGAATATGCGGGTATCATCTTTCACCGAAAATAGTTTCTAGTGTTAGGGGTTTTCGGTGGAAGATACCGATTTCCATGAGCTTGGACGTCAGCTCTTAACTGAGTTTGGCAGCATGCATCATCGCATTTCACGCTCTGCGGACAAAGCTCTCGGCGGCGAGATGGCTGTCATGCGCGCCCTCATGCTCGCTGGCGGTTCGCTCACGCCGAGCGAACTCGCAAATCGCGCCTGGGTCTCGAGTGCCCGCATCGCCAATATCTTACGCACTCTCGAAGCCAAGGGCTGGGTCGAGCGCGAGCACTCAAAGACCGACCGTCGTCGTGTACACGTCACGATGACCGACAAGGGATTCCAGAATCTCGAAATCAAACGTCGGGAATTCGAGGAGCGCACCGCGGCCTTCCTCGAGCAGCTCGGCGAAACAGATACCCAAGAGATGGTGCGCCTTCTAAGGCGTCTCAACGAAATTATCGACTGCAATCAAGAAAGGAGAAATGCCAAGTGAGGATTCTCAAGCTTTTTAAAAAGCATGTCCCATCACTGTTCGCAGCTATCGTACTTATCGTAATCAGCTGTAACGCCGATCTGGCACTGCCTACCTATATGAGCGACATCGTCGACGTGGGCGTGCAGCAAGGCGGCATCGCCTCGCCCGTGCCCGACACCATTCGTGCCGAATCGCTCGACGACCTCGAACTCTTTATGAGCGCCAAGGACGCCAAGACAGTAGAAGCTGCGTTTGGCAAGGCAGACAAAAACGGCATTCGCACGTACAGGGGAACCGAGGATGAGCGCGCCGACGGCGGCAAGATTGCCGATATCATGAGCCTGCCCGAGACCGTCGTCCTTTCGCTCAACCAAGGCATCGACGCCAGCTCCATGGGCGACATGATGGGCGCGTCCAGCGAGAAAGGCAACAGCGACGCCCAAGCCATGCCCACGCCCGAGCAAATGGCAGCGATGACGCCCGACCAGCTCGCCGAGATGCAGCAAAAGGCCGCAGCGGCGCAGAATATGCAAAAGCAGATTGATGCCGACGGCGGCAAGATCACCATGAAGAGCCTGCGTCTAGGCGTTGAAGGCGGCCTAATCGACCAGGGCAAGCTCGTCGAGGGCGCCAACGGTATGGCGGACAAAATGGGCTCCATGTCGGGCTCCATCGTGACCCAACGCGCCGTGAGCTACGTGCAGGACGAGTACAAGGCACAGGGTATCGACCCCGCCGACGTGCAGAACGCCTACCTGGGCCGCATGGCGACCACGATGTTTGGCCTGTGCCTGGTGTCGCTTGTCGCCACCATCCTGACCGGCGCCGTGGCTTCGCGCACCGCCTGCTCCATCGCCCGCGACCTGCGCCGCGAGACCTTCAACAAGGTTATGCACTTCTCGCCGGCCGAGGTGGGCAAGTTTAGCCAGGCTTCGCTCATCACCCGCTGCACCAACGACATTCAGCAGATCCAGATGGCCGCAACCCTGTTTATCCGCATGTGCCTGATGGCCCCCGTCATGGGCGTCGTCGCTGTCATGCGTGTCCTGGCCAACCACACCGGTCTGGAGTGGACCATCGCCGTGGCCATCATCGCGGTCTCGGCCGTCGTCGGCGTGCTTATGGGCCTCACCATGCCCAAGTTCAAAAAGATGCAGAGCTTTGTGGACCGCGTGAACCTTACCGCCCGCGAGCTGCTCGACGGCCTTATGCCCATCCGCTCGTTCAACCGCGAGGAGCATGAGCTCGAGCGCTTTGACAAGGCTTCGCTCGACCTTATGACCACGCAGCTCTACACCAACCGAGCCATGAGCTTTATGATGCCGCTCATGATGCTCGTTATGAACTGCATCACCGTGCTTATCGTCTGGTTTGGCGCGCAGGGCGTGTCTGACGGCGTGATGCAGGTCGGCAACATGATGGCGTTTATCTCCTACACTATGCAGATCGTCATGGCGTTTATGATCCTCACCATGGTGTCGGTCATCCTGCCCCGCGCCGAAGTCGCAGCCGAGCGCGTGGAAGAGGTCATCACCTGTCCCACGAGCATCAACGACCCCGTCTCGCCCAAACTGCCCGCGGCCAACGCGCCGCGCGGTGAGCTCGCCTTCCACGACGTGAGCTTCCAGTATCCCGATGCCCGCGCCGATGTCATCAGCGGTGTGAACTTCACCACGCACGCCGGCCAGATGCTCGGCATCATCGGCTCCACGGGTTCGGGCAAGTCCACGCTTGTGCAGCTCATCCCGCGCCTGTACGACGTCACCGGCGGCAGCATTTCGCTCGACGGCATCGACGTGCGCGATATGACCCTTTCCGAGCTTCGCCGCCGCATTGGTTACATCCCGCAGCAGGGTCGCCTGTTCTCGGGCACCGTCGAGAGCAACCTCAAGTTTGCCGGCGACATGGTGGGCGATGACGACATGCACCAGGCCGCACGCATCGCCCAGGCCGAGGACTTTATCGCCGAGCGCGAGGGCGGCTACGACTCCCCCATCAGCCAGGGCGGCTCCAACGTCTCGGGCGGCCAGCGTCAGCGTTTGGCCATCGCCCGCGCCCTGGCCAAAAAGCCTGAGATCGTGGTGTTCGACGACTCGTTTAGCGCCCTCGACTACAAAACCGACGCGCGCCTGCGCGAGGAGCTGGCCAAAAACGTCACTGACGCTGCGCTCGTGGTCGTGGCCCAGCGCATCGCGACCATCATGCACGCCGACCAGATCATCGTGCTCGACGACGGCCACGTGGTGGGCACCGGTACGCACGAGGAGCTGCTGCGCAGCTGCCCGGCGTACCTGGAGATCGCACAGTCGCAGCTTTCCGCCGAGGAGCTGGGGCTTACCCAAGAAGAAATTGCAGCCGTCATGGAAGGAGGCGAGCACTAATGGCCGACGAGACCAAGACTCAGATTCCCAAGCCCACCCGCCGGCGCGGTCCCATGGGCCGCATGGGTGGCATGGGCCGCGGCGAAAAGGCCAAGGACTTTAAGGGCACCATGAGGCAGCTACTCGGCTATATCGGTCAGCACAAGATTGCCGTGTTTGCCGCCGTCGCCTTTGCCGTGTGCTCGGTCATCTTTAACATTGTGGGACCCAAGGTGCTCGGCCAGGTTACGACCAAACTGTTCGAAGGCCTGGTCTCCAAGGTCAACGGTACCGGCGATGTCAACTTTGCCTGGATCGCCAAGACGCTCGGCTTTTTGCTCTGCCTGTATCTGGCAAGCTCTGTCTGCAGCCTCATCCAGGGTTGGCTCATGACCGGCGTCACGCAAAAGATTTGCTACCGCATGCGCAAGGAGATCGCCGCCAAGATTGCCGTCGTGCCGATGAGCTACTTCAACGGCCACAGCAAGGGCGACGTGCTCAGCCGCATCACTAACGATGTCGATACGCTCGGCCAGTCGCTCAACCAGAGCGTGACGCAGCTCATCACGTCGGTGACGCAGATTATCGGCGTGCTCGTCATGATGCTGTCGATCAGCCTGCCGCTCACCGGCGTTACCGTGCTCACGCTGCCGGCAGCCGCGATTATCCTGACCGTGATGATTCACTTCTCGCAGCCGTACTTCCGCGAGCAACAGCAAGTCCTGGGCGCCGTCAACGGCATTATCGAGGAGGACTTTGCCGGCCAGAACGTTATTCAGGTGTTCGACCGCGCCGAGGCCTCAATCGAGGAGTTCGACCGTCAAAACGACCGTCTCTTTATTAGTGGCTGGCGCTCGCAGTTCCTATCGGGCCTGATGATGCCGCTTATGAGCTTGGTGGGCAACATGGGCTACGTGGGCGTTGTCGTGGTGGGCGCACAGCTCGCGCTGACCGGCAATGCCACGCCCGGCGACATCCAGAGCTTTATCCAGTACGTGCGCAACTTTACGCAACCCGTGCAGCAGCTGGGCAACGTGAGCAACACGATGCAGTCGATGGCCGCTGCCACCGAGCGCGTCTTTGAGTTCCTCGCCGCGCCCGAGGAGGAGCAGAAGGCCGACGCCCAGATTCCCGAGAAGCGCCCCGGCCACGTTGAGTTCGACCACGTCAAGTTTGGCTACACGCCCGACAAGACCATCATCCACGACTTTAGCTGCGAGGCGCAGCCCGGTCAGACCATCGCCATCGTCGGCCCCACCGGCGCTGGCAAGACCACGCTCATTAAGCTGCTGCAGCGCTTCTACGACGTGGACGGCGGCTCGCTGCGTGTCGAGGGCGTCGACGTGCGCGACTGGGATCGCGCGGCGCTGCGCGGCGAGTTTGCCATGGTGCTGCAGGATACCTGGCTGTTTAACGGCACCATCCGCGAGAACATCCGCTACGGACGTCCCGATGCGACTGACGCCGAGGTCGAGGCCGCTGCACGCGCCGCACGCTGCGACCACTTTATCCATACGCTCGCCGGCGGCTACGACTTTATGATCAATGAGGAGGGCACCAACCTCTCACAGGGCCAGCGCCAACTCGTGACCATCGCCCGCGCCATTTTGGCCGACCGTCCGGCGCTGATTTTGGACGAGGCGACTTCCAACGTCGATACCCGTACCGAGGAGCTTATTCAGCGCGCCATGGATGCGCTGATGCAGGGCCGCACGAGCTTTGTCATCGCGCATCGCCTGTCCACGATCCGCAACGCCGACGTGATCTTGGTGATTCGCGACGGCGACATCGTCGAGAAGGGCACGCACGACGAGCTGCTCGCCCAAGGCGGCTTCTACGCCGACCTGTACAATTCGCAGTTCGACGAAGCGGCGTAACAACCGGCGGCAAACAACCGCAATACCCAAAGAATGGGGGCGCAGGACAACCAGCGCCCCCATTTTTCGTTCTGCGGCCCTTGGACCGCATCCCCTGGAGCCGAATTGACGGTCCTTTCCAGCCCCTGTGGGCAAAAAATGGCAAATATGAGTACTGTTACCTTTTTAGTAACAGCCAAAACAGCCCCATATGCTGCCCGCACGGCTTGCAAGCGCCCCTAAATTACTCAAATAGTTCTATAGCGGGCTTATATGTGTTAAGGTTAATGAACATATTTTCTGTTATGTCTATTATCTTATGCCGGCAATATGACACTACGATAGCAACAGTACTCATATTTGCCATTTTTTGTCCACAGGGCCTGGAAAAGGCCAACAGGGTAGTCATTGGGGACGTTCTTAAACGACCAGTCAAACAAGAACGTCCCCAACGACTACTTAAAAACGGGAGATTATCCACTCTCATTCTGCGAGCACTCATTTAAGTCTGTCCCCAATGAGTGCCCGGCAGCAACGGGACCGCCGATGTCTTGGCAGAGTCAGTGAAAACCCGCGTAACTAAACCCGCTCCGCGATCTCGTGAATGAGATAGTCGGTCTTTTCCCAGCCCAGGCACGGATCGGTGATCGACTTGCCAAAGACACCGCCGTCGACCGGCTGGTTGCCGTCCTCAAGGTAGGACTCGATCATAAAGCCCTTGACCAGCCTTGAAATGGCTTCGTTGCGGCGGCAGCTGTCGAGCACCTCCTTGCAAATGCGGTACTGCTCCAGCGGGCGCTTGCCCGAGTTGTCGTGGTTGCAGTCGATGACCGCCGCCGGGTTGGCGTAACCGGCATGCTCGGTGTAGCGCTCGGCCAGGCGCTCCAGGTGCTCGTAGTGGTAATTGGGGTAGGTACGACCGTCGAGACCGATGTAGCCACGCATAACGGCGTGCGCGAGCGGGTTGCCGTCGCACTCGACCTCCCAGTTGCGGAAGATAAAGCTCTGATGTGCCTGGGCGGCGTAGATGGAGTTGAGCATAACGGTGGTGGAACCGGCGGTGGGGTTTTTCATGCCCACAGGCACCGAAATGCCGCTCGACACCAGACGATGCTCCTGGTTCTCGACCGAGCGCGCGCCCACGGCGACGTAGCTCAGCAGGTCGACGAGGTACTGGTAGTTGGACGGGTAGAGCATCTCGTCGGCGGTAAAGAAGCCAGTCTCCTCGATGACGCGCAGGTGCATGTGGCGGATGGCCTTAACGCCTTCAAGCAGGTCATCGGGCGCCTCGGGGTCGGGGTTGTGCAGCAGCCCCTTGTAGCCGGTGCCCTTGGTGCGCGGCTTGTTGGTGTAGACACGCGGAATGATGATGAGCTTGTCCTTGACCTCCTCGGCGGTTTTGGCCAGGCGGTTCATGTACTCGAGGACCGAATCCTCCCGATCGGCAGAGCATGGGCCGATGATGAGCACCTTGCGCGCGTCCTCGCCGGTAAAGACCTTGGCGACCTCGGCGTCGAATGCCTGCTTCTTAGCGGTAAGCTCGGCGGAAAGCGGCATTTCCTCGCGGATCTCCATGGGGATCGGCAGCCTGCGTTTGAAATCCATGGCCATAGGGGCCTCCTCAATCTATAGAGAGAGCAAAAAGCGTATTGTCGAGTGCTCGGCATTATCCGCTGTCGCACGCTAAAGTGCAAGCACAGCCTACTAAAAAGGGAATGAATCGACACAAGGGCCCGCTCACCACGAGAGTGGATAATCTCCCGTTTTTGGCCCATGTTCGCGCTCAAAGTGGGAGATTATCCACTCTCGTCGAGCAAGCGTCCGAAAATCCTCGCTCGTGGCCCCTTTTCCTCCGTCCCCGAGAGATCGAAGCTCGTCTACCGAATGGTTGATGCGGCAGCGGTGCGCCCATGTCACACTCAGAGGTGGCCTGACCCACCTTGGAAGGAGCCTCCATGAGCCTTGACAACGTAACCCTGCGCGCCGCCACGCTCGACGACCTGGCTGGCATCGCCGCCATCTACAACCAGCTGTGGTGCAACACGCTGCGCAACCGCGGCGACGTCGAAGCTGCCGATTTCTGCGCGCGCTTCAACATTGCCATGCAGCTGCAGCGCTCCCCCATCGCGCTCGTCGCCGAGGCAGAGGGCCGCATTATCGCCGCCTGCTGCATCGGTATCTTCGAGGACGGCAAGCCGCGTACCAACCCCACGTGGGTACCCTGCTACGACGAGATGTTCGCCCAGGCAACCGAGATGGCAAAGACCGCCGATGCCAAACTCGAGGGCTCGCTCTTTGGCGACAGTCGCGAAAAGGCCACGGCCGATCGCTTTGCCGCCACGGGCGACGAGTATGCCCAGGGCCAGCTCAACCTGATCATCATTGTGCCCGAGTGGCAGGGCAAGGGACTCGGCCGCGAGCTCATCGACCTTGCGCGCGCCGAACTCGCCAAAGCCGGGTGCACCAAGTTCTTCCTGATGAGCGACTGCAACTCTGACTGGCAGTTCTACGAGCACCTCAACATGAAACGCATCCTGGAGGATCACAGCCAAGACACCGGCGACGGCTTTATCGTCTACATGTACGGAGGCGACACGCAGGATTAGCCTGAGTGCCGCCTCATGGGCTTTCTCCAAAACAGCCCAAACCAATCAGCCACGCCAAAAGGGACATGCCAAAAAGGGACAGGTTTATTTTGGCAGGTTTTATCTGGGAAAACGCCAACCGCCGCGAGGGGAGCTACTTGCCCTTGCGGCGGCCTTCTCGCCGAAAAACCAAGTGAGTAGACCTTTTGCAGGAGGCCGAGCACACTCCAAAACGCCACAGCTCTGACCTGCGGTTTTATTTAGCGTTTGTCGCGGTGTGCTCGACAGATCCAAAAAAGCCTACTCACTTGCATCTGAGGCGCACCGGATCGGCAAAAAACCGCCGCGAAAGGGGTCCGATCCTCTTCGCGGCAGTTGTTAATACGCCGAACTTGTTATCGCAAAAGCCAATCACGCGCCGAGACCACGCTACAGTCTTTCGACTCATACGTTGAATCCACGCGGGCCACAACATAGCGCGCATCTTTTGCAATGTCGATCTCATCGCATACAGCCTGTAAATGGCGGGCGTACTTATCGTGATACGTTCTGGATGATTTTATTTCGATAGCCTTGGGACTCCCTGAGTTTGTGCAGTCGAGCAAATCGATTTCTCGCTTGCCGTCGTCCCTATAGAAATACAACTCGGGATTCTCGCCCACGTTGAGATGGCTCTTCGCCGTTTCGGAAACGATGAGGTTTTCGAAAACTGCCCCCAGATAAGAGCTCTCCAAAAGTTGCTCCAGTGATCCAATTTTGAGCAAGTAGCAGAGCAGCCCCGTGTCGTAAAAATAAAGCTTGGGCGTTTTAGTCAAACGTTTCCTGGCATTTGCATAATAGGGCTGCAGTGAAAACGTCAGGTAGCTCTGCTCCAGGATAGACAACCAGCTTTTAATGGTCGATACGTTCACACCCGTATCTCGAGAAAGCGAAGATATATTAATGAGAGCACCGGCGCTCTGGGCAATTATGGACAGAAACTTATGAAACTCCGCTTTATTGCGCACGTCAAGCAAGCCCACAACATCGCGCTCAACATAGGTATCAATATAGCTGGGGAAATAAACCGAGGACGGCATTCCGGCGGAACGCAGGCGAGGGTATCCCCCTTCGAGCGCAAACAAATCCACTTCCAACTGCCCCTGCTGGCCCCTCTCCGCTTCTCGAAACGAAAATGGCAGCAATTTTAAGATCCCGACTCGCCCGGCAAGAGACTGGCCGATGCTTTTCATCATCAAAAAGTTTTGCGATCCCGTAAGGATGTATTGACCGGCGTCTCCCCGCTCATCCGAAACAACCTGAATCATCGAGAACAAATCCGGGGCGTATTGCGCCTCATCGATGATGAGTCCGCCCTTTCGGTTGCGGATAAAACTCACCGGATCCTCCAAGGCCGCGCGCCTCGTTTGGGGGTCCTCAAGCGTGACATAGGAATAGTCGGGAAAGGCATGCCTAACCAGCGTAGACTTACCGCTCTGCCTAGGCCCCGTCAACGACACAACAGGAAACCAACCCGCCATGCGAATGAGCAACTCATGCAAATCCCTGTTAATGTACTCGGCCATATCAACGCCCCTTATAACGCTGTTACCATAATCGTATAGTATCATTTGCCATAATCTTGCAGTAGCGTTTTCCATAATCTTGTAGTAGTGTTTTCCACAATCTTTTAGTAGCCCAGTTCAAAAACGTTATTTATAGAGCCGAAATCTCAGACCCTAAATAACAATAGCCACCACAATGGGAACTGTCCCCATTGTGGTGGCTTGCAGGCGAGTTGACTTATTCGACTATCGCGGGCTGGCCGTGCCCGAGTCTAGAGCGTGGCAAGTCGCTTGGATTCGCGGACGGCGAGGGCGATGGAGATAAGACCAGTGATGGCGTCAGCCGCCACCAAGGCAAACCAGACACCCTGAACGCCCATCATGTTGCCAAGCAGGTACATAAGCGGCACGGAGCAGATCACGTAGCGGAGCAGACCGGTGAACGTGGCGATACCCACCTTCTCAACCGCCTGGAAGTACATCGACATGGTCATGGCAAGATAGCCCAGGGCCACGGCCAGGATAACGATGCGCGTGGCGTTGGCGGCAACCTCGACGAGCGCCGGGTCGCTACCAGCAAAAAAGGCGCAGACCGGCGTTGCGGCCACCCATAGCACAGCAGACACCGCAGCAAGCGTCACGACCTGGTACTTAAGCGTGCAGGAGAGCGTTTCCTTGAGGCGCGCCCACGCCTTGGCGCCGGCGTTGAAGGCGGCAATGGGCTGCAGGCCGTACGAGAAGCACTGGGCGACCATCATGGTAATGTAGAGGATGTAGCCGTTGATCACACCAAAGGCCGCGATGTAGAGCGAACCCATGTCGCCGCCGAGCTGGCCAAGCAACGAGTTGGCAACGGTGTTGAAGATGAACGTGGCAGCTTGCACCAAAAAGAACGGGAAACCAATCTTGATGATCTGGCCGCAGATGGCCATGTCGAGTTTGAGGTCGGCGGCGCTGATCTGGAGCTGCGACTTCTTACCGCCGATGAACCAGAAGATACCGATGGCCCAGATACCGATGGAAAGACCGTAGTACACGCCAGCTCCCATAACGCCAAGCTTGAGCACAAACGTGGAAAGCGCAAGCCAGCAGATAGCGACGATGGCAGACACGGTCATGAGGTTGGCCTGGATCTGAACCTTCTCGTCCACACGCATGACGGCGGTGACCATCTGACCAATGACCGTGAGCGGCAGCAGCACGGAGAAGGTGCGCACGCCGGCAACGGTATCGGCCATGATGTCGGGCGTGGCGCCGAAGAATGCGCAGATGGGCTCGGTAAACACAGCCATCACCACAGCAAGCAGCACACTCACAATCGTGGTAAGCCAAAAACCCTGGCTAAACGCCTTGCTGGCGCCCTTAATGTCGCCGGCACCCAAAAGGTTGCCCACCACGGCGGGCACGCCGGTGCCAAACAGGTTGCCAAAGGCCAGGTTAATGTACTCGACCGACATGATGATCGAAACACAGGCCAGGCCGTGTGCACCCAGGCCCCAACCCATCACGAGGCCCTCAAGGACCACCATGATAATCTGGGCGAGCATACCCTGGCCGGTGATGATGGTGTACTTGCGCACCAGGCCGGGAATCGGCTGCGAGGCAAGCTCACGCTCCTCCTCAACAGCGGCGGTCGTTTCTTCTGCCATTGTTCTCCCCTTTCCATGAGAGATTGATGAATGGATGCATGAATGGATGGGCGGCACGCACAGGCTGTGGCACCGCCCAGCGATGCAGCAGCCCCGCTAGGCCTCGTAGACCACCTTGCCGGCAATCATCGTGAGATACGCCGTGGCCTCGAGGACCTCAGCCGGTTCGCAGTCAAAGAGGTTACGGTCGAGCACACAGATATCAGCCTGTTTGCCGCATGCGAGCGTACCGATGCGATCCTCGGCATGCATGGCGTAGGCGCTGCCGTAGGTGTAGGCGCGCAGGGCCTCGGCCATGGTGATGCGCTCCTGCGGGAACCACCCTTCTGGGTTGGAGCCGTCCTCGAGCATGCGGAAGACCGCGCCGTACACCTCCTCCATGGGCTCCAAGCCCACAACGGGGAAGTCACTGCCCAGGTGCACCACGGCACCGCTGGCAAGCAGGCTATGCAGGGGCCACGAAAGCGCAGCACGCTCGGGGCCCACGGCATCGTCCTTGGCAAGGTCAGCCATATCGAGCAGCATGTGCCACGGCTGCATACCAGGGCATATACCCAGCTCGGCATAGCGCGGCAGATCCTCGGGCTGAACCGTCTCGTTGTGCTCCATGGAGTGGCGGCAACCCCGCTTACCATGCAAGCGCTCGCCCTCCTCAAAGCAATCAAGCACAAAACGCACCGAGCGATCGCCGATCGTATGGACGCGCGTGTCAACGCCCCATTCCTGCGCCCTGACAATGGCGGCACGGATGCGCTCTGGATCCTCCGCGGGCTCACCGCAGGTATCGGGCGCGTTGGAATAGGGTTCAAGCATCCAAGCGGTGTGGTCGGAGCACACGCCATCAAGAAACTGCTTAAAGCCGTGCCACTCGACCTGCGTACCCGAGAAGGCGTATTTCTCCTTGATCTGCTCGAGCGTTAAGGACTCGTTTTCGAACAGATCGGTGTACAGGAACACGCGCAGTGGCAAGTCGCCCTTGGCATTAAGACCTGCCAACACCGCATACGGGTTTTCCATGCTCACAAACGTAGGATTGACCATGCCGACCGTAGTGATTCCCAGGGCATTGGCGCGCCGGGCGGTTTTTGCAAACGACGCGTCAACAACCTCGGGCGCTGGGTCGTAGACCTCGTCCATAAAGAAGACGCCGGCGTTGTTGGAAAACACGCCCGTCAGATTGCCCTCGGCATCCTTAAGGATCTTGCCGCCTGCGGGATCGGGCGTCTGCGAAGTTACTCCCACCTTGTTGATGGCGCAGGTATTGGCGCTAAAGGTATGCAGGTCAACCTGCTGCAGAAAGACCGGGCGGTCCGAGATGTACTCATCGATCATCGCGGCTGTGGGCATCTCGGGGACATCCCACTGGAACTGGATAATCTGGCAGCCCAGAATCCACTCGTTATCGGGATGGTCGGCCGCAAACGCCACGACACGTTCCATCGCCATCTCAAAACTGGTGCAGTCGATGAGGTTGACGGCAAAATCGGGGTCGGTCATAAACGCGCCCTGGGCAAAATGCGTGTGCGAGTCGATCAGGCCGGGCATGACGAGCTGGTCGCCAAAGTCGCGCACCTCGGTATCGGGACCGATAAACGGTGCCAGGTGAGCATCGTCACCGCAGGCAACAATCTTATCACCGCGCACGGCAACGCCGCCCTTAAACGGCTCGAGCCCATCGCCGGTAAAGACGGCGTTGCTCTTGATAACTACATCAGCCTTGTCCATGTGAGCCTCCTCAGGCATCTTTGGTTGCAACGCGGACGCACCGCCCGCGTGGGCACTCGGTTGGGAGCGTAGCGCTCCCGCATCGGCGCGTGCCTACAAGCCGTGCTCGGACGTCTGTCCCACGTCCGCGGCTTCGCGCTACACCCATTGATACACAGGGGCAAATCCGTGCCAAGGCCAGGGATCGCAAACGGTCAGTTTAAGCAGGTTTACACGCTTTACCTGCAGGTTTATTGTCTGAGATTATTACCGCGTCATTACGCCCAACGGCGTGCCCGCCCACACGGCAAGACCCGCATGCAAGGAAGAATAGGACTAGGAACGCCAAAAGGCATCTATGAGGTCATCTCGGTTGGAGACACCGCTTTTAACGTAGATGCGATGCAAGTGCGCCTTGACAGTGCCAGGGCTGATGACCAACTCGCTGGCGATGTTTTGGGCGTCGTTGCCCTTCAGCACCAGCGCGAGCACCTCCTGCTCGCGCCGCGACAGCTTATGGGCATCGGCATAGATCACAACGCGTGATGCTAGATCGTCCCCAGAGCGTGCGCTCTCGGCCGCCACGTCCTCATCGGCACGCGGATGACGGGCATACACGCGCAGGATATGGCTAAACTGGCAAAAGAGTTGGACCGCGCATGCCATGAGCAGCACGTTTTCGGAGATATTGCGCTCGGACAGATACCACAAAAAGAGGCTGATGACGGGGTTTTGAGAGTCGGGGCGACAGAGCAAAATCATGTAGGTGTCCTCGGCGATTACGCAAAACGCAAGAACGAGTGCCACCTTCCAAAAGAGCTTTGAGCGGTCGAGGTCGAGTTTCTCAACACGCGTGGCCCTGTGCCGGTAATGCCAGGCGGCATAGGCAAGACATCCTACATTGCCCAGGTCACGCGTGAGCCAAAAGAGATACTGCTGCATCTCTCCGGCAGCACCGCTGCGAGGCACCAGCACCAATTGCAAGATTGAAAACGGCACGATAGCAAGTCCGAGCATGCGCGACGTCGGCCTTTTGCGCAAGCGCGCAAACATCCACAGTACCACGCAGGCATAGATGGCAATACCGAGCACGCAGCGCAGCAAGGGGTGCTGCAACGGCTCGCTAAAGGTAACAGCGTAGTCGTATTTGAGCCGATTGTACTCGTCAAAAAAAATGACCGACATATCGAGCATGTAGAGCAAAAAGCCCGCCGCGGCCACCAGGCTGTCGCGACGGCGCGTCATGAGCCAAACCACCAATGCCACGGCACTGGTCACCAGAGCCACACCCATGATAATCGTGGTGTAGATATAGAACGCGAAACTCATGCCCGCCTCCCCTGTCTAGATGCCGTGAGGATGTTGACAGATTCTTTGCCGCAAGATTAGACTCACCGATTAAACGTACTGTATCGTTTAGATAAACAAGCTGTGTCTCACCGATGAAAGGAGATGCCATGGCGCCTATCGCACCGCTCAAAATACTCGTTGCCCCTGCCGCCAAGGCCATCGTCCACCTGTGCGACTCACTTACCTACAATGACGTCCCCTGTGTCGTCGAAGAGCGTTCGGACAGCTGCCCCTACCTGGGCCACGTCCCCTACTTTGCACCCAAGCTCGCATCTGATCCCGAGCAGCGTGAGCAGTAATCCAAGATGCATCTAGCACCGCACAACTCGCGGCGCTACTGTTTTGGTGCAAAGCGACCTGTCCCCCTTGCGCCAACGCCGGGATTGTCGATGCTGCGGCCGCGGCGCGATATGAGGCGCGAAACCTCGCCCAGCAACACGCCGATCACCACACCCATGAGGATCGGCAACTTTGCCATCTCGGCAGGTGAGCTGTTGAGCGGCACAATCGTAGCAACAATCGAAAGCACGAGCTCCACCACGGGAATCGCAAGCGCCACCGCGAGCACCTTGCCCTCGAAAGGCGCACGGAACACACGCGAGCGATTATCGTGCTTGCGCAGACGCCAAAACGCTGGGAACATGGGGATATAGCTCATGAGCAGAAAGACGACGTTCATCGAGAAGAAGACCCAAAAGACGTCGGAACCCTCACCCAGCGGAATCTGGAGCAGCAGCACCAGACTGGCAAAACAGCCGTTAATGAGCGCCGAGCCGTTGGGCATGCCGGTCTTTTTGGACACCAACGCAAAGGGACGCGGCATGTTGCCATGGCGCGCGGCATAGCTCGCTACGTTGTTGACGCCAAAGCTCCAGCAGATCATATTGGCGAACAGCGTCACCAAAAAGGCCACGCCCACGACCATCGTCAGCGGGTGGGTGCGCCCCACCATAGCGGCGACTGCGTCCACAATGCCCGAATCGAGTGAAAGATGCTCGGTGGGAACCGCGGCTCCAATGCCAATGCCACAGATGATGTAGATCGCCGCAATGGCCACGCCACCGGCAATAACCGCCTTGGGGATATCACGCGACGGGTTCTTCATCGTGCTGGCAAAGGTCGCGACCACCTCAAAGCCCATAAAGTTGAACAGGATAATCGATAGGTACGTCAACGAATTGGTGTCGCCCAGATCTGGAATGAAGGTCTTAAACGACATGTCGTTGGCAAAACCGTTGTTGCAGGCAAACCAGATGCCGATGATTCCCACCACGGCGGTAATGAGCACCTTGATGACGGCGCCGCCATCCATGACCCAATCGGCCTCGGCCACCGGCTGCATTGCCATGACCGTGACGCCCCACACAAAGGTAAGCTCGATGGCAATTCGGACCCCAAGCGAAAATTCGATGCCCCATACCGCATTGATGACACTGGGGAACATGCAGGCGATACTTGCCACCCACAGTGGAAAGTTGACCCAATAGCACCAGGAGCAGCGTGCACCCCAACGGTCTCCCAAGCCCAGGCGAACCCAGTCGTACAGGCCGCCCTCGGAATCGAACGCCGTACCGAGCTCGGCCACCACCAGGCCATAGGGAAGCAAAAACGTAATGATAAGGAAGATCCACCAGAAGAACTGCACGTTACCCATGGCAGATGCCGGAGCAGCCGCCTCGATGGTAAAGACAACGCAGATAACCGAGAGGATGACCTCGAACAGGGAGAACTTTTTACCTGCCATGGCACGCTTCCCCTACAGCAAAAAGGATGGCATCTGTACCGAAGGCGCAGCCCAAGGTAGGGTTGCAGGCCGCGTCACCGGTGCAGGTGCCATCCCAAAGAGAAGAGAGGATGCAATTGTTGGACCAACGCTCGCGGAACAGGCGCGTGTAGATAACGATACGCTGGTACATAGATACTCCGATCAAAACGGCCGCGATTGCGACCGGAATCTTTTGGCAATTGAAGACGCGTCTGACCTGGGATATTCAAGCGAACAATTGGCCTAACCCGCAATAAATCCCAGATCAGACGCGTACTCAATCAAAGAGGCGGGCACTCCGAAGTGGAGGCAACGGAGTGCCCAAAGAAAAACCCAGCCGACCAAGACATCGAATAAACCGACCATCAATGCCCCGAGATGGTCACGGTGCGATTCACCGACTGTCCGATTGATCGGCTGGGTTCCCGAAGCATCACGGCTCGGAAAGTCAGACGTTTACTCGGCGTTCTCAGGTGCGCCAGATTGGCGCGAACGAGGAGCGTAGCGTACTGACGCTACGTAAGCGACGAGTGAACGCCAAGGTGGCGTGCCTGAGTTACGCCGAGGGCTCCTGCTGGGTAATGCAGTGGATATTGCCGCCACCGAAGACGACCTGCTCGGACTGAACGCCGACGCACTTGTAGACACCCTCGCCCCAGACCTCGTCGTAGATCTTCTGGAGCGTGTCGACGGCCAGCTGGTCGTTCTCGTCGCCGTACTGCGGGACGATAACGCCGTGGTTGGTCACGAGGTAGTTCATGTAGGAGGCGATCAGCGGCTCGTCGGGGACGCGCGGCTCGGCGTTCTCGTCGGCGTCGATGGTGTCGCAGGAAGCCTGGTCCATGAACAGCGGGTTCACGGGCATGCAGAGCTTGTAGACCTTCATCTTGCGGCCCTTGGCGTCGACGGCGTTGGAGAGGGTCTCGTAGGCAGCGTGGCACTGCTCGTAGAACGGATACTCGGGATCGTCGGTCCAAATGCAGGCCATGACGCCCGGCGCGATGAACGTGGCGACGTCGTCGATGTGGCCGTTGGTCTCCTCGGGGTCGATGCCCTCCTTGACCCAGATGACCTTCTCGACACCCAGGTAATCCTTGAGGTGCTCGTCCATGTAGGCGCGAAGCTCCTCGCTCCAGGGCTCAAACTTCTTGCGGTACTTGGGCCAGATGGACTCGGGATCCTCTTCCTCCTCCAGAACCGCAGAGCAGGTGCGGCCCGGGGAAAGCAGGCACTGGTCGGTCACGACAAGGGTGCCCTCGCCGTCGACGGTGATGGAGCCGCCCTCGAGGATCATGTCGTCGGGACGATAGCGGCGGCAGCCGGAGAGCTCAGCCATCTTGAGGGCGATCTGCTCGTCCTTGTCCCACGGGAAGTACAGGCCGTCGACGAGGCCGCCGTAGGCGTTGAAGTGCCAGTGGTTGGCGCGCTTCTCGCCCTTGCCGTTGATGACGTAGGTGGCGGCAGTGTCGCGGAACCAGGCGTCGTCGGTGGTCATCTCGATGACGGTGACGTTCTCGTCGTTCTCGAAGACGGCCTTGCAGTTGGCGTAGTCGACCTGGTTGGCGCACATATAGACCGGGGTGAACTCGGAGATGGCGCGGGCGATGGCGGCATACTGCTTCTGGGCCGGCTTGGCGCCGTGGGCCCAGGTGTCGGTGCGGTGGGGCCAGCCCATCCACACGCGATCCTGCGGGGCGAACTCGGCGGGCATGAAGAAGCCGTCGGCCTTGGGGGTGGACTCGGACTCGGTGATCGTACGCATAAGATTTCCTCCAAATCGAACGATCGCTTGCTGCGGGCGGGTTACCCGCAGCCTAAAACCAAGAGATGGTAGGCGCCCGTTCCCCGGCAAAGGTCGGGGCGCCCGGTGCCGGTTTTCACGGAATCGCACCGGCAAGCGACGACGTAACCAAGTGCGCGGAGACAAAACGCACGAAGGATACGGAAGAGAGATTGGGGTGGGCGGTGGTTACCGGAGCTATCGCTCACACCCACCCCGGGGGAATGGTTAGCAAACCTGTCGCTTGGACACGCCTCCGAAGAGGCTAGAGTGCCCGGAGTCGGGAGCGACAAGCCCGACGAAGCGCGCGTTGGTACACGAGGAGGGTTGGAGCCCCAGAACCGGGTGCTCTAGTTCTCCTCGGCCTCGGCGGCCTCCTCAGCGAGACGCTGGGCTGCGAGCTCAGGGGTCAGACCCTTGTACTCGGTCTCGCGGCCCTTAGCGCTGACGACGCGGACGACCTCGCCGATGAGCACGAGCACGATGAAGATAACGATCATCGGGACCTTGTCGCCAATTTCAGCAGCGGAGAACGGGATCAGCGTGGCAACGATGGCAAGAACCAGCTCGATGCAGGGGGTGGCCAGCATGACCTTCATCATGGCGCCCTTAAACGGGAACGTGAAGATGCGCTCACGGTTGGGGTCGTTCTTACGAAGGTTGAGGAACGCCGGGAACATCGGGATGTAGGTCAACAGCAGGAAGACGACAGAGGTGCCAAAGAGCATCCAGAAGACACCGTTGGAGATGGCGTCGATGGGAACGAGCTGCAGGCACAGCACCAGGGAGGCAACGACAGCGTTGACCAGGTTGGCGCCGTTGGGCATGTCGTCATCCGAGATCATCGAGGCGAAGACCTTGGGCATGTTGCCGTGCTCGGCAGCGTAGCGAGCAACGGAGTTAACGCCGAAGGACCAAGCGGCCATGTTGGCGAACAGGGTGATCAGGAAGGCGATGCAGATGACCTTAAAGATCATGGAGTCGCCCACCATGGTCTGGACTGCGACGATCATGCCGTAGTCGGGATCGATGGAGTCGGCCGGCACGGCGGCGCCGATGCCAAAGCCAGCGAACAGGTAGATCACGGCGATGGACAGGCCACCGACGATGATGGCCTTGGGGATATCGCGAGCGGGATCGGCCATGTCGTCGGTCATGGTGCAGATGACCTCGAAGCCCATGAAGTTAAAGATGATGATCGACAGGTAACCGAGAGCGTTGGTGTTGGTGAGCTCGGGCAGGAAGGTGGCAGCGGACATGTCGTTCGCAAAACCGTTCTCCATGGCATACCAAATGCCCAAAGCGCCAACGATAACGGCGACGGCGACCTTGATGATGGCGCCACCGTTAAGGACCCACTCGGAGTCGGCCGCCTTGGAGCGGCCCATGAGATAGACGATCCACACAAAGGCAAGATCGATACCCATCTTGGCGATCAAGTTGAACTCGACGCCAAAGACCATGCCCAAAATGTCGGGGAACATGGTAGCCAGCGAGGCGATCCACAGCGGGTAGTTGACCCAGTAGTAGTACGAGATGCGGGCGCCCCATTTGTCGCCCAGGCCATCGCGTACCCAGTCGTAAATGCCGCCCTCGCCGTCATAGGTGGTACCGAGCTCGGCAACAACCATGCCGTAGGGAAGCAGGAAGGTCAGGATCAGGAAGATCCACCAGAAGAACTGCTGGTTGCCAATGGCAGCAGCAGGAGCGGCGGCCTCGCAAACGAAGACGACGCAGATGATGGTCGAAATGACCGTCAAAAAGGAAAGCTTTTTCTTTCCGTCGCTCATGATGAGCTCCTTCGCTCAGTCTTGGACAGATCCGAGGCCCAAGGTACTAAGGCAATTGCCTGAGCCTCGGTGAGCGGGCGACAGGAGACGAGCATCCGCCGCCCGCAAACGTGCGTTTAGCGGGCTTAAGGCTTAGAGCTGCTCGAGAGCCTCGAGAGCGGCGTGAAGCTCGGCCTTGGCGGAGTACTCGACACCCTCGTCGTTGAGCGGGGTGCGCTTGCCCAGGGCAGCGAGGAGAGCACGGATGGAGTGCTTGCGGTTCTCGGCCTCGACCCAGCACAGGGAGCGCTCGGGATCGTCCATAACCTCGTCGACGACTTCCTCGTTGCGAGTGGCCGGCAGGCAGTGCATGAACTTGGAGTTGGGGCCGGCGAAGTTCATCATGTCCATGGTGACCTGATACTTGGGGTAGAACACGTCCATGTAGTTCTCGCCCGAGACCTCCTCGTCGTACAGGCCATACCACACGTCGGTGTAGATGAAGTCGGCGCCCTTGATGCACTCGATGTCGTCGGAGATGACGACGGAGCCGCCGGAGACCTTGCAGTTCTCCTCGGCGAT
The DNA here is from genome assembly GCF_003465685.1 of Collinsella sp. AF04-24. Taxonomy (NCBI): domain Bacteria; kingdom Bacillati; phylum Actinomycetota; class Coriobacteriia; order Coriobacteriales; family Coriobacteriaceae; genus Collinsella; species Collinsella sp. AF04-24. The sequence continues at coordinate 48,680 of NZ_QSBK01000001.1, read as the reverse complement.
GGCCATCATCTGCTTGCCGAACTCGGCGCGCTCCTCAACGGTGCCAACGTGCAGGCCGCCGTCGGGGATCTGGTGGCCCCTGGGTCCAAACTGGACAAACTTCATGCCGACCTTGGAGGCGATGAACATGAGGGAGACGCAGACCTGGGTGGCGTCGCCGATGAAGGCCAGGGTGCAGTCCTCGATCTTCTTGCCCTCGGGGAGGTTCTCGAGCATGGTCATGAGGTCGCCCATCTCCTGCGTGGGATGGTTGAACTCGGACATGCCATTGATGACGGGCACGGCGGAACCCTTGGCGAGGCCGACGACGTCCTTGTGACGGTCAACGCGAGCCATCATGATGTCGAGCAGGTCGCCCATGACGCGAGCGGTGTCGCCCAGGGACTCGTGGCCACCGAGCTGAATGGTGCCAGGGCCATAGAACTGAGCGTGGCCGCCGAGGTCGCACATGGCGGTCTCGAAGGAAAGACGGGTGCGGGTGGAAACCTGCTGGAAGATCATGCCAAGGCTCTGGTTGCGGAGCAGGTGCGGATAATAGCCGTCAACCTTGATGGCCTTCTTCATTGCCAGGCCAAGATCCTCGATAGCCAGGATCTGCTCTTTGGTGAAGTCGTTGGTGTCGATGAAATCCTTAGGCAGCGCCATGTCGATTCCTTTCCGCCGGTCGTGCCGACTATTGCTATGAGGCGCTCGAACATCACGCCTCGTGTTGACAAGACCATCATTCACCCGTATGCAATTTTTACCTAGTTTATTCGGGATTAAAGACCGTTCACGGAGTTACATCCCCTCTAAACCAATATAAACCCGCAGGTAGCCAGCTTGCAGGGGGTTTACTATCTAGAACCGCGAACGGTATACGGCTATGCTGTATCTCGGCGCCTAATCCGCAATGGAACGAAGGGTTGAGACGTCTATATCCCACAAGGTATACAGGGCTCGGCCATAGATGAAATGAGATGGGACGGTGGCAGATGAACACCCTGATGTTCTTCTATACCCTAGCGATACTCGTGATCTGTATTGTGACGGCAGTGCTTTCGCTTGCCGCCTATGCCTCGTCTCGTCGACGCTTCTTTATCTATGGCAGCGGCGTTTTTATTTGCTATGCCATCGAGATGACCGAGATCTTCTTTTTTGAATACACGTTGCAAAACCAGAGTTTTCCAGCCAGCGACTATTACTCAATTACCATGCCTGTGTTGCGGACCCTTGTGGCGACCGCTTCACAAGCTTTTATCTGGCTCATTGCCATGGACTTGCTCGACAAACATTCAAAAAAGCAGTTTGTTATTCCCGTCGCAACGTTCTTCCTGAGCGAGCTGCTGATCATTGTCGCTGTCCCCTACGGCCCCATACATCAATGGCTCTACTACACGATGCGTCAGGTATTCCTTGTATTTGTGGGACTGTATATCTTTTGGACGGCGCATAAAAGCACGCAGGTCGAGCTTAAGGCGCGCGTCAACAATCAACGAAAGCACCTCATTATCGGCGCCATTCTGGTCGGGTGCATCGTTGCCGAGGATTTCTACAACATCCTTGTTGTTCCCATGAACCTGGCACCCTCTTGGCTGCAGCTGTACCTGTCCGAGCGCAACTTTAGCGAGAACATCTTTGCGTGCTACTTTGCGATTCTGCTGATCATCTATGCCTATCACGTGCTTTCGATTCGCATGCAGGAGGCGCCCGAGGAAAAGAACGTCAGCGATCTTGATCGACACATCGAAGAGCAGATGCCCTTCTATCGCAACGCCTACAAGCTCTCCAACCGCGAAACCGAAGTCATGCGTCTGGTTGTGTTGGGCAAATCGAACCAAGAGATCGCTGACGAGCTCTTCCTTGCCGTGGGTACCGTCAAGACCCACATCCACAACATCCTGGTCAAAACCGAGCAGCAAAACCGTACGACCCTGATCCTCCACTTTTGGAAACGATAACCTACCAAAAAGGGACAGGTTTATTTTGGCAGGTTTTATCTGGGCAAATGCCAAAACCGCCGCGAGGGAGTTACTTTCCCTCGCGGCGGTTTTCTAGCAGTAAAACCAAGTGAGTAGGCTTTTGGCGGGATGCCGAGCACGCCCCAAAACGCCACAGCCCTGACCTGCGGTTTTGTTGAGCGTTTGTCGCAATGTGCTCGGCAGATCCAAAAAAGTCTACTCACTTAGTTTTGAGATGCATCAGGCGGGCAAAAAACCGCCGCGAAGGGGGCCCGGCTTCCTTCGCGGCGTTTGTTCGCTGTGGTTATGCGACGGTTTTGCCCGTCTGTTACTCACTGTAGCGGGTGGCGATGGCAGCTTGTACCATGCCGGCGCTTATGAGGTACGTTACCAGGAAGTAGCCACCATAGGCCGCCAGGAAAATCGCGCAGGTGAGGCCCACGGTGCCGGCGATGCTCATATCTCCGAATATGCTCACCAGCTCGATGATCACCTTGAGCGCCACAAAGGAGTGCGCCAGGCCCACTGCCAGCGGGAACAGGAAGAATACCGCTTGCTGCGCCATCACCGAATGGCGAATCTGGCGGTCGTCACAGCCAATCTGTGCCAGCACACGATAGCTGCGGCTGCCGTCGGCCACATTGGAGAGCTGCTGGATCGACAGTATCGCCGCGCACGCAACGACCAGTACAAAGCCAATGTAGATGGCCAGATAGCTAATCATGCCGTTCATCTGCGCTGCTTGCGTGTACATCTCGGAACGCGTGATGAAGACTCCCCACGACCCCGGCTCCTTGCCGTCAACGAGCAGATTATCGAGCAAGGTGTATTTAATGCTCTCGTCTGCCTCGGTCGTATCCATACCCTGTTTGTAATTAACGAGCAGATCACTGGAATACGGCTGCAGATTAAGCTGGGACAGCAGCTCATCGGCTACGACCACGGTACCGGGATTGCTGCCCATCGCCGAGTTGGCGATGGCCGCCGTGTCCTCGTCCGACTTATCGGTTGCGGGCTTGAGCTCATGCCCGTCCAAGGTGAGGGTATGGCCGCCAGCCATATACTTGGTGTACAGGTCGCCCAGCTCACCGCCCATATCACACGTGAGCAGATACTGGTCGCGGCCAATGCTCACCGGCTCCTCGCCCATCATCTGGCGCAGTTTGTTGTACTGGCTCGCCGGCGTCACATACAGACCCATCGCATCGGCGTTGCTTCCCTCGAGCGCCTTGGGAAGCTTTTCTCCCATGGCCTTGCACATCTCACCCGCCACCACCGAGGGGCCCGAGCCGCCAAGCGGGTAACTCAGATACGAATCGATCTGCACATGCTCACCGGCAACATCGGCGATATTGACCTTCTTGCCTGTCTCATCGTTGTTGTCCGCCGACTTGCGCTCGCCATGCCATGCAGCGTACAAATCGACCGTTGCATCGGCCAGCACCATGCGATCGGCCTCAGACGGATTGACATACTCCTTGTAGTAGTCGAGCGTTTCGGGCGTGTAATAGACATACGTCTGAGACACGTCAACAGGGTTATAGCGCTCGAGGTTTTCGTTCATCACGTTGGCGATCGACATACCGCAGGTCACCGAGGTAATGGCCAGAAACAGGATCATCGCGATAACGCCCATCGAAAAGCACACCGTGTTGACCTTGGCCGCAAGCTGGCGCACGGTAAACATGTTGAGGCCGCGCCAATACACGCTGCGTAGGCTCTGCAGCAGCTTGATAAGCATGCCCGAAAGGCCCCAGAACAGGGCAAAGGTACCCACCGTAACCATGGCCGTGGTGATACCAAACTGGTTCATGGCCTCCTGCAGCTTACCCTCCGTCGCGGTGAGCGGGAACCCATCGCGCAACAGGCGGTAATAGGCCACGCCCACCAGCACCACGCCCACGACAAAGATGGCGATCGCAATCCAGGGGTTGCGCGTCTTGATGCTCTCGTTGCGCCGCTCGGCGCCCATAAGCTCGATGAGCTTGGTACGGCGCACGGCGCGAAGGTTCAGCAGTAGCGTAAGCACAAACATCACGAGCATGCAGGCAAGGGTCAGGTTGAACGCATGCATCGAGAAAAAGAAGTGGAAATTAGCGATCTGTGTCTTAAAGAGCGAGGCCGTAAAGAATGTCATGAGCTGGGAGAGCCCCACGCCCAGCACAATGCCGGCGACAAAGGCGCCGACCGAAACGATCACGGTCTCGAGCGCCATGATCGTGGCGACGCGCCCGCGGCGCATGCCGAGCACCTGGTACAGGCCGAACTCCTTTTTGCGGCGCTTCATGATGAAGTTGTTGGCATACACCATCAAAAAGGCCATGACGCCGGCCAAAAAGTACGTCAGGTAGCCGAGCATGCTGCCCATGAGCTCGGACAGTCCCTCCTCCTTGATGCCGGCAATGTCGACCTGCATCGAGACGGTATTGAAGGCATAGAAGACCGTGACACCCAGGGTGAGCGTCAGCAAGTAGACAAGGTAATCGCGGCCGGCGCGGCGGACGTTGCCCCAAGCGAGTTTACAGAGCATCGGAGCCCTCACCGCCCATCATGGCAACGACCTCCATAATGCGGTCGAAGAACTCTCGGCGGTCGGTGTCGCCGCGGCGCAGCTCGGTGAAGATCTTGCCGTCACGAATAAACAGCACACGGCTCGTGTAGCTGGCAGCAAAGCTGTCGTGCGTGACCATGAGCACCGTGGCGCGCAGGCGGCGGTTGAGGGCCTCTAGGCTCTCGAGCAGCAGGCGGGCGCTCTTGGAATCGAGGGCGCCGGTGGGCTCGTCGGCCATGATCATGGTGGGGTCGGTGACGAGCGCGCGAGCCGCGGCAACGCGCTGTTGCTGACCGCCGGACATCTGGTAGGGATACTTGTCGAGCACCTGGCTAATGGACAGACGCGCGGCTACATCCTGCACGCGGGTCGAGATCTCTGCCGAGTTTGTGCGGGCGATGGTGAGCGGCAGGGCGATGTTCTCGCGTGCCGTGAGCGTATCGAGCAGGTTGGAGTCCTGGAAGATAAAGCCGAGCTCCTCGCGGCGGAACTGCGAAAGCTTGGCCTGCTTCATGCGCGTCACATCCTGGCCGTTGATGCGGATGGTGCCACTCGTGGCGCTATCGATGGTCGAGACGCAGTTGAGCAACGTCGACTTACCCGAGCCCGAGGCGCCCATGATGCCAACAAATTCGCCGCGGTTGACGGTAAAGCTGACATCGTTGAGCGCACGGGTCACGTTGCCCAGCGCTCCATATACCTTTTCGAGATGCGCGACCTCCAGTACCGGGGTCGCCATGTGCGTGGTTTGCATACCGAGTCCTTTCTTGCGATTAGTCTACGGCATCTATAGTCGCAAGAAGCCGAGTCGGCTACCATCGATATGGCTTACGCTTGCCTTACCGTTGTGTAAGGTACGGGTAGCCACTCTGTTATGTGTTGATGTTGAGAGAGGGCTCCTGTTGAAGACTGTTCATGTTGCCGCCGGGATCATTCGCAAGGATGGATCTGACGAGCTACTTGCCGTGCAGCGCGGCTACGGCGACATGCAGGGACTCTGGGAGTTCCCAGGCGGCAAACTTCTGCGCGGCGAGACGCCCGAAGACGCTGTTCGCCGCGAGCTTATGGAAGAGCTGCAAGTAAAAGTCATCAATCTGCGTGATTTTTACACCGTTGAGTATGACTACCCCGATTTTCATCTCTCAATGGAGTGCTATTACTGCTCGCTGGCTAAAGAGTCCGGCGAGCCCCAGAAGCACGACCGTCAGCTCGATATCCGCTGGATTCCACGCACCTCGCTTGCCACGGTGGAGTGGATGCCCGCCGACAAGGGGCTTATCGATGCACTGATTGAGCTAAAGGAAGACCGGCTTGAGGCCAACGGCAGCACCAATGACGCCGAGGCCGCCACGGCTGACGAGCCTGCCGCCAAATCCAAGCGCAAACCTAAGCGCCGCAGCAAAAAGCGCCCCAAGCCCGGCCTGCTGGACGGCATCGACACCTCGGACCTTTCCGCCGACGAGCGCGAACTGGTGCGCCGTCGCGCCGCCATCAAAAAGTCCATGAAGGGCAACAAGCGCGCCAACACCAAGCCCGAGCTGCTCGTACGACAGCGCCTGCGGGCAGCGGGCCTTACGGGTTATCGCTTGGAATGGAAGGTTCCCGGCAAGCCCGACATCGCCTTCCCCGGGCGCAAGATCGCCATCTTCGTCAACGGTTGCTTTTGGCATCGCTGCCCTAAGTGCAATCCGAGCCAGCCCAAGCGCAATGTTGAGTTTTGGGAGGCAAAGTTCCGTCGCAACGTCGAGCGTGACCACGCTGCCGTGGCAGCACTCACTCAAATGGGCTGGACGCCCATAACTATCTGGGAATGCGAGCTCAAAAAAGATCACATCGACGCCACGATGGAAAAGGTCATCGAGCAGGTACGGGCTGCAGAGCCGCAGCGCTAACAGCGAGCATTCACACGCCCCACACAGGCGAGCCACATCCACGTCACAAACCTTAGAAAGCCCTTAAGCCCAAAACCTTTCAAGAGTGTTACTCGATACCTCTGACCTGCGGTTTCATCGTAATGCCAAACCTCATTAAGCCTTTCTTTAGCGCTTCTTTGCGACGGCCGCGGCATAATACTGCCAACGCACGGGACCTAGCAGCAAACCTCGCGCGCAATCTTTTGGTGGACATCGAGGAGGCCGCATAAGCATGCATTCTTCCAATGACGCAGCACAGCAGCCATCCCTAAAACATGCAAACCTTTTCTCCTTCCCCCCGACACAGAGAAACGGCCTCCCCGACTCCCCCACCACAAAAGCCAAACGCTCAACCGACCAGAGCCACAACTTGCGAGCATCCTTCGATAAGCTCCAAGCATCCCTAGACAAGGCGTTCCCCGAACAGGCAAGAGCAATCTAAGCCCATCGCGCTTTATACTGATGCCATGCGAAACATGGATCACATAGAATTGCACCGCGGAGGACGCGAGGAAGCGTTTCCCGAGACCGCCGAAGACTGGCCCTATATTGCCGAACGCGCAGAATTCGCTCGCTATCCGGGCAATTCCGTCCCCTGGCACTGGCATTCCGAAGTTGAGCTTTTCTACATGGAGCAGGGAGCGATTGACTATCGAACGCACGCGGCTCATGAGCACGTACGCTTTGAGGAAGGGTCCGCCGGCTTTATCAACGGCGGCGTTTTGCACAGCACGCTGCAATCACCCAATTCGGCGCCAGCCATTCAAATGCTGCATATCTTTCAGCCGTCGATGCTCGGCGATCCCGCGGGACGTCTCCAAAAGCGCTACATCAACCCATTGCTTCAATGTCGAGGCGTCGATGTGCTCAAATGGTCGCCCACCAATCCCGACGATATGCCCTTTATCGATTTGCTGAAGAGCTCCTTTAGCCACGACCTTCAACGGCCGCAGAACGAGATGGCGCTTCGAAATAGTTTGTCAGAGCTCTGGATTCAGATTAACGCCAAGACCGAACCGCTCTTTTCTTCCGACGGCGCCTCTTGGATGACCAGCCGCGACGTACAGTTCAAAGCAATCCTGGACTTTATCCGCGCAAACTATGCAGCCGCTATAGATGTGCCCCAGATGGCATCTGCAGCCGGCGTAAGCGAAAGAGAGTGTTACCGCATTATCGAAACTTGTGCAGGAACGACCCCGGCGGCATATCTACGCGCATACCGCATAAACCGTGCTTGCGAACTTTTGGCACACACCACGAGAACGGTACAGACAGTCGCGCGCCAATGCGGATTTATAACAGCAAGCCATCTTGGCCAGGTATTTAAAGAACAAATGGGGTGCACTCCTTCGAGCTATCGAGCAGCGAGGCAGAATCTCGATAGCACCAGGCAGAAATCCCGCTAGCCCTTCTTCTGTCACTGCATCAAACTTGCAGGCAAACAACAGAGAGGAGCAATCATATGAAGCACTTTGACCATATCGTATTTGACGTTGATGGGACATTGGCAGATACAGAAGAAAGCGTTCTGTCATCGCTTGTCCAGATTGTCCAAGAAGAGACCAGCAAAACGCTTCCCCGACACGAGCTTGACTTTGCCCTCGGCATACCCGGCAAGGATGCCCTTGAGAAACTTGGGATCTACTCGCAGGCAACGTTGGATCGCTGGTGCCAAGTTGCCGCCAGCTTTAAAAGCACCATCAGCGTGTTTCCAGGTTTGCTTGAAGTCATCGCAACACTCGCCGATAGCGGCTGCAAACTTGGCATCGTCTCCTCACGTGCGCGCGACGAATACGCAAAAGAAATTGCACCCCTTGGTTTCGATAAGTATTTTGAGCACATCATCCTTGTCGAAGACACAACCGAACATAAACCCGCACCCGCACCCATGCTCGAATATCTCCGACGTGCGGGCGCGAATCCTGGCAACGTCGTCTACGTTGGCGACACCGTCTACGACGAACAATGCGCAACTTCAGCAGGGGTCAGTTTTGCCCGAGCAGCATGGGGATCACACCAAGATATCCCAAACGCCACCTACAACCTCAAAACCCCCAACGACCTACTAACCCTAACAACCAAATAACCCACGCGCCCCACCCTTTCAGCCCTAACGCCACAAGGGCGATTGAACAGGACAGCTTGGGCGGGCCCCCGTACTTAGTTTCCAAAATCATTCCGCAGCGCGAAGGCTTCTTATTTTTTTTCAGACCTAACGCCACAAGGGCGACGACCTCGAGTAGGTCAACCTGGGAGGGACGAGGGCTTAGTCCCCCAATCTTTCCGCAGGGAGCAAAAAGCCTCGCCGCACGAAGTGCGCAGCGAGGCTTTTTGCATGCCCGAGGACGATTGGGGAACTAAGCCCTCGTCCCTCCCCGGGATATGTAGCGAGTCGGAGTACCCTTGCTGTTACTCTGCCTTGCCCACAGAGTTGAGGTTGGTCATGCGGATCTTAACCAGCTCGGTGATCTCACGCATGCCCTCCTTGGCCGGCTTCTTAGGATCGAAGCAAGCGGGGTTCTCGGCCATGTAGGCCATGAAGCCCTTGGTGTAGGCCTGACGCAGCTCGGTGGCGTAGTTGACCTTGCAGATGCCGTTCTTCACGGCCTCGGCAACCTGCTCATCGGGCACGCCGGAGGTACCGTGCAGAACCAGCGGCACGTCGACGGCGTCGCGAATGGCCTTGACCACGGACTGCTCGATGTGAGGATCGCTCGTGTACACGCCGTGGCTGGTGCCAACGCCAATGGCCAGCGAGGTGCAGCCGGTGCGCTCAACAAACTCCTTGGCCTCGGCAGGATCGGTGTAGGGGCTCTCGCCCTCAACCGCGGGACCGTCGTCCTCCTTACCGCCGACCTTGCCGAGCTCGGCCTCGACGGGCACGCCCATGGCGCGGCCAGCGTCGGCGACGGACTTGGTCAGGGCAATGTTGTCCTCGAAGGACTCGTGCGAACCGTCGATCATGACGGAGGTGTAGCCCGTGCGGAAAGCCTGCATGCAGCGGTCATAGCCATCGCCGTGATCGAGGTGCAGGGCGACGGGCACGGAAGCGCGCTCGGCGGCAGCCTTGACCATGCCGTAGAAGTAGTCCAGACCAGCGGTCTTGATGGTGCCCGGGGTGGTCTGCATGATGACGGGGGACTTGGTCTCCTCGGCAGCGGCCAGAACGGCCATAACAAACTCGAGGTTCTCGACGTTGAACGCGCCGACGGCGTAGTGGCCGGCCTGAGCGTCCTTGAGCATCTTTTCGGTGGTAACAAGTGCCATGAGCGTTTGCTCCTCTCCCTCGCCCGCATCTGGACATCGGGCGTACGTGTCCGCAAGGCGTTTTACCTTGCGTTTTGCTGCGCTCATTGTATGAAATTCAGCGGGTATGCATGTGCGAGATATTGAGCCCATGCAGGTCAATACAGTCGCTTTTGAAAAGTAAACGGAAGGAATTGGAGCTGAGTGGGCGTGTTCGATATTGAATTTTGGGCGTTAAACGTCTTTCTTTTATAGAAAAAGTAAGTAATCGAAAGGCGTTTTCTTACTTAAAAAGAAAATGAACGAAAATAGACTCAACACAATTCCCGCAAATATCAGACGATGATGGAGCGGATATGGCCTATGCAACAACCCGAGCTTTCGCCGATGAGCGGCGTGCCGCCATCATGGAGATGCTCGAACATAACGCCTCGGTGCAAGTGGCAGAAATCGCCCAGACCTTTGGCGTGTCCTCCGTTACCGCCCGTGCCGACCTAGACGCGCTCGCCGAGTCCGGCAAGCTGCGCCGCACGCATGGTGGCGCTGTGTCGCTCCAGAAGCGGCTGACCGTATCCACCCAGGATCGCCGCATCAACGTTAATGTCGCCGCCAAGCAGGCCATTGCCCAAAGCGCTATCAGGCTTGTTAACGACGGCGACACGGTGCTTGTCGACTCCGGCACCACCGCTCTCGAGTTTGTCCGCCTGCTCGACCAGCGCGATGGCATCACCGTCATCACGGCCGACATTACCATTGCCGATTACATCGACGAGAGCATGCCCTCAGTCGATGTCGTCATGCTGGGCGGGGCACTGCGCAAAGGCCATCGCTATCTGTACGGCCCACTTACCATGCAGGCGCTCCAAATGGTCCACGCCGATCTTGCCGTCATGTGCCCTGGCGCTTTCGTTCCCGGCTGCGGCTTTACCACCGACTTTCCCCAGATGGCTGAGACCAAAACGGCCATGATTGGCGCCGCCCGCCAAAGCGTGGCCCTCATGGACGCCAGCAAGGTCAACGGACGGGGCATGTACCGCTTTGCCGAGCTGACCGACGTCAACGCCATCGTGATGGACCGTGACCCCGATCACGCCGTCGCCACCTCAATCGCCGAGATCGTCGACAACGCCCGCCCAAATCTCCTCATCGCCGGCGCTTAAACAAAAACCACCACAAAGGTTCACCGTCCCCTTTGTGGTGGTTTGAGCGTTAAACGTGAACGTATCGCTACTTGGAGAGCTCGTCAGCGAGGGCCTCGATCTGAGCGCGCGAGGCGTCGTTGAGCGAACCCAGGACGGTCACCTTGTTCTGCGTCAGGGTGATGTCCTTCATACCCTCGAGCTCCTTGGTCATAATCTTGGCAGCTGCGGGCGCCCAGGAGCCGCCCTCGACGAGCGCCACCGTACGGTTCTGGTAGGCATGCTCGGCAAGCGTATGGATAAAGGTGCTCATGAATGGGAAGATCTCGCCCTGATAGGTAATGGAAGCGAGTACCAGACGGTCATAGCGGAACGCGTCCTCAACGGCCTCGGCCATGTCGTCGCGAGCCAAGTCAAAGACGGAAACCTTCTGGCCGCGAGCCTCGAGCGCAGATGCAAGCTCCTCAACGGCAGCCTTCAGATGGCCGTAGACGCTCGCGTAGGCAATGGTGATGCCCTCGTCCTCGGGCTGATAGCTCGACCAGGTGTTGTAGGTGTCGAGGTAGTAGCCCAGGTTCTCGGTCAGCACGGGGCCATGGAGCGGGCAGATGATCTGGATGTCCAAATCGGCGGCCTTCTTGAGCACGGCCTGCACAAACTTGCCGAACTTGCCCACGATGCCAAAGTAGTAACGGCGCGCCTCGCAGGCCCACCCTTCCGGATCCTCGATGTCGTTGGCGCCAAACTTGCCAAAGCCGTCGGCACTAAAGAGCACCTTGTCGGTAGCCTCGTAGGAGAAGAGTACCTCGGGCCAGTGAACGTTGGGGGCGCCGACAAAGGTCAGGCTGTGGCCACCTAGATCAAGCACGTCGCCCTCTTTGACAACCATCTTGCGCTCGGGGAAGTCGGTGCCAAAGTAGTTGACCATCATGCGGAAGGCGCCCATGCTTGCCACAATCTGCGCCTGGGGATAGCGCTCCATAAAGGCGGCGATACCGGCGGAGTGATCGGGCTCCATGTGATGGATGACCAGGTAGTCGGGCGTGCGGCCGTCGAGTACGGTCTCGAGGTTGCCGAGCCACTCGTCGACAAATCCGCCATCGACCGAATCGGCGACAGCGATCTTCTCGCCCAAGATAACGTAGCTGTTGTATGCCATACCGTTCTCGGACACGTCGTACTGGCCCTCGAACAGGTCGATGTCATGATCGTCAACGCCAATGTAGCGGATATCCTTGGTGATCTCCATCAGGCAAAGCCTCCTAGATAGACAAATGAACCCGTCTATCATAGCACTCGCCTTCATAGTCACGGCTATCTGCCGGCATCCTTACCGATTGTTATTGATATGCAACGCCGAGCCGTTGACCTGCGAAAACTATGCGCGCGGCGCTGCCGTGGTGTGTCGAACGATGAGCTGACCGGGAATACGAATGGCGACGGTTTTGTCCGATGCCCCCGCCTTGGGAACTGCGCGCTCGAACACCTCGCGCCCGCGCTGATGCAGATCGAATCGAACGGTCGTGAGCTCGTTATGTGCGACAAAGTCGTCGAGCGAGTCATCGACGCCCACCACGCTCACGTCCTCGGGCACGCGCAAGCCGCTATCGCGCAGCGCGGCAATGGCGCCGTTTGCCATCTGGTCGTTTGCCGCGTAAATCGCCGTCATGGTGCGGTCGTGCTCAGCCAAGTACCGAGCGGCCTCGTAGCCGCTGTTGGCAGACCAGTCGCCCTCGAGTGGCGCCTGCGGCTTAATGTGCTTGCGCTCGAGTGCGTCCTGCCAGCCGGCGCGACGAAACTGTTCGTCAACCGAAAAGGACGGGCCACCGATAAAGCGAATCTGCTCGTGTCCCAGCTCAAACAGATGATCCATGAGCAGCAGCGAGCAACCGTAATGATCGGAGTCGACCGTAGTCACCCGCGGGTGCGCGTACATGGTAACGATAACCGTTCCAATGCCCGGCAACGGATCGAACGTCTCAAAATCGGGCGCTATGCGACTCATGCCGATGATGATACCGTCCACGGGCAGCGCGGCCATACGACGCGTGGCCTCGGCAAGCGAAAACTCCTCGGTCTTGGACATCTCGACCAGCGTGATGGCGCAGCCGTGCTCGCGGGCCGCGCTGGCAATGCCGTCGATCATCGTCAGGTTGCCAAACTTGGTGACATCGTTGACGCACAGGCCGACCGAATGGTAACGACCATCGCGCAGCGAACGACCGGCATAACTCGGACGGAAGCCGAGCTCTTGCATCGCGGCCTGCACGCGCTGGCGCGTCTGCTCGTTAACGTTGGGCAAGCCGTTGGCGACGCGCGAAACCGTCTGCTGCGAAACGCCAGCAGCGCGGGCGACGTCGGCCATGGAGACCGGACGCGTACCTGTATCGTTGGACGGGCGCCTTGCCACAGGATCACCTTCACCCTTGCGAGATCTGAATAGCGTGCATGCCGGCCCGGGCAGAAACACACCCCGCGCCGAAGCCCGCTATCGTCGGACGCATGTTAACGTACTCTACTTTTTCAATCCGCAACTCTTCTGCTCTATAAGTCCATACGGCAATACCGTTCACGGCTGAATTTCTACCGATTACCAGATTCTCAAAAAGTGATAAGTGTTGTGTTATGAGTACGTTAACATAGCCCGTAACGTGCGGCATCGTAGATGCTGAGTTCACGCCGCTTCAGATTGTTAACGTACTCACTACGACGGAAAACTCGTCAGTATGCGCCAAGGAAAGGACCCTCATGACCACCCCCGACGAAAAGACATTCGCCGCCCTCACCAAGCTGTTTGAGGAGGAGTTTGGCCCCATCGGCGATCGCCAGGTGCTCTATGTGCACGCGCCTGGCCGCTCCGAGATCAGCGGCAACCATACCGACCACGAGGGTGGCCACGTTATCGCCGGCTCGCTCGATGTCGCCGTTGACGGCATTGCCGTGGCGACCGACACCAACAAGATTCGCGTCGCCGACGAGGGCTATCCTACGTTTGAGATTACGCTCGACACGCTAGACGTTCAGGAGTCCGAGAAGGGCACGTCCGCAAGCCTCGTGCGCGGTATGGCCCACGAGGTCGCAGCGCTTGGTGTTGAGCCCCAGGGCTTCGACTTCGCCTTCACCTGCTCCGTCCCCTCGGGTGGCGGCCTTTCCAGCTCTGCCGCCGTCGAGGCCGCGTACGGTCGTGCCATGGAGACACTCTGGGGCGCGCCCGCCATTGAACCCGTCACGCTCGCTCAGATGAGCCAGCGCACCGAGAACAACTATTACGGCAAGCCCTGCGGTCTTATGGATCAGGCGGCTGTGTGCCTGGGCGGCCTCGCCTACATGGACTTTGAGGATCAGGCTCAGCCTAAGACCCAGAAGCTCGAGCTCAACTTTGAGGATCACGGCTATGCGCTCGTACTCGTTAAGGTCGGCGCCGACCACGTGGCCGCCACCGACGATTACGCTGCCGTTCCGCGCGAAATGCAAGACGTCGCCGCCGAGTTTGGCAAGGCACGCCTGTGCGAGGTCGACGTTGCCGACTTTGACGCCAAACTCCCCGAGCTGCGCGCCAAGCTGGGCGACCGCGCCTGCCTGCGCGCCGTTCACTACTGGTACGAGAACGGCCTGGTCGACAAGCGCTGGGCAGCGCTCAACGCCGGCGATATCGATCAGTTCCTGATCCTGACGCGCGAGTCCGGCGCCAGCTCCGCCATGTACCTGCAGAATGTTGTTGCCAAGCTGGGATCTGAGCAGCCTTCCATGTATGCCCTGGCGCTGGCCGAGCACGTGCTCGACGGCCGCGGCGCCGTTCGCATTCACGGTGGCGGCTTTGGTGGCACCATCCAGGCCTTCGTGCCGCTCGACCTGGTCGACACCTTCATTGCCAAGATGAACGGCTGGCTGGGCGAGGCCTCTGCCCGCCACTACGCCATCTCTGACAAGGGGGCTTACGCGGCATGGCTGTAATGACCGACGTGCGCGAGGCCGCGCAGAACCTGATCGAGTACGCTATCCATCGATCGATGATCGGACAGGACGATCGCATCTGGGCCTACAACACCATTTTGGAGTGCATCGGTGCTACGGGCCCGGCGCTCGATATGGCCTGGGCGCTCCAGGTTGAGAAACTCTCGCTCTTGCACCCCGATACCCTGCCCGACTTTGACCTTGAAGGCACGCTTGCCGCGCTTGCCGAGACTGCCGTTGCCAACGGTGCTGCCGAGGACACGGCGTCGGGCCGCGATCGCATCGCCATGCGCATCATGGGCGCGCTCATGCCGAGGCCTTCGGTTGTAAACGAGGAATTCAATGGGCGTATGGGCGTCAACGAGCCCCGTGCCGCGACCGACTGGTTCTACGGCCTGTGCTGCGACGCCGGCTACGTGCGCCGTGCCGCCATCGCGCGCAACATCAAATGGAGCACCCCCACCAACTGGGGCGATCTTGAGATCACCATCAACCTGTCCAAGCCCGAGAAGGACCCGCGCGATATCGCCGCGGCAGGTGCAGCTAAGAACACGGACGAGAAGTATCCCGCCTGCCAGCTCTGCATCGAAAACGAGGGCTATCCCGGACGCTCCGCCGCAGCCGACGGCGGAGCTCACCCCGCCCGCCAGAATCTGCGCGTTATCCCCATCCAGCTCGACGGCGAGCGCTGGGGCTTCCAGTACAGCCCGTACGCGTACTTTAACGAGCACTGCATTGCCATGAGCTCCGAGCATCGCCCGATGCACGTCGACCGTAAGGGACTGACCTGCCTGCTCGATTTTGTGGACCTGTTCCCGCACTACTTTATTGGCTCCAACGCCGACCTGCCCATCGTGGGCGGCTCGATTCTTTCGCACGACCACTTCCAGGGCGGCGCGCACGAGTTCCCCATGATGCATGCCGCCGAGGTCTCGCAGTTTCGCGTGCCCGGCTTTGACCAGGTCAGCGGCACCGTGCTGCAGTGGCCGCTTTCGGTGCTGCGCCTGCGCTCGCATGACCGCGCTCAGCTGCTCGATGCCGCCGAGAAGATTATCCTCGCCTGGCGCGAGTGGAGCGATGAGTCGGCTGGCGTCATCGCGCACACAGCCGATGGCGTGGCGCACAACACCGTGACGCCCGTCATCCGCCGCGTCGACTCCCGCGGCAATGCCGGAGGCGAGATCTACGAGGCCTACTTGGCGCTTCGCTGCAACATCACGACCGACGAGCATCCGCTGGGTGTGTTCCACCCGCATGCCGAGTACCACCATATTAAAAAGGAGAACATCGGCTTGATCGAGGTCATGGGCCTGGCCATTCTGCCGCCGCGCTTGGTTCCCGAGCTCGGCGCTGTCCGCGAGCACCTGCTGGCGGCCAAGGCCGATGTCAGCTACGATCTCGCCGGCTCGCTCGAGGGCGATGATCTTTGCCGCAGCCACGCCGCATGGGCCGAGGACGTTTTTGTCCGCCGCGCCGACGAGCTTACGGCCGACAACGCCATCGATATCCTGCACGAGGAGGTCGGCGTGGTGTTTGGCCACGTGCTCGACAACGCCGGCGTCTTTAAGTGGGACGAAGCCGGCCGCGCCGCCCAACAGCGCTTTATCGACTCACTGTAGCATACGAGTTCGAGCCTCATCAGCGGCCACGACATAACCGCCCACACGACAACGGCGCCCGCCGGCAACATCGCCGACGGGCGCCGTTTTCGAGTGTTCGGTGCCGCGACTCCTAGAGTTCAGTCACGACAACGTTGTTGAAGATTTCATCCCAGCGGTCCATGACCAGATGGCCGGTCTTGGGATCCATGGCGTTGAGCTTACCGCAGGTATTGGCGGTCTTGAGCACCGTGACGTCGTCGGCACCAGCAGCAATGGCATGCGCAAAACCGGCGATGGTCGAGTCGCCGGAACCCGTTGCGTTCACAGCCGCAATCGCGGGCGTCTTGGCGCGGAACGCGCGACCCTCATGGAAGCCCACCGAACCGGCAGCGCCCATCGAAACGACAACCCAGGGAATACCGGCAAAGCGGCCATCGGCGGCAAGCGCCTCGCGCAGGGCATCGACATCATCGGTCGTAAAGGACGTACCCAGTAGGCCGTTAATCTCGGTCAGGTTGGGCTTTACGAGCTCGGGCTTGGCATCGGACTCCAGCGCTGCCTCCAGCGATTCACCCGAGGTGTCGAGCAGCACCTTGGCGCCCGCCTCCTCGGCGATCTTGACGAGCTCGGCATAGTAGCCGGCATCGACGCCACGCGGCAGCGAGCCCGAAAGCGTCACGACGTCCGCCTTCGCTGCAAGCTCGGCGAACTTGGCCGTAAAGGCCTCGAGCTCGGCCGGGGCGATTTGCGGGCCGCTCTCCAGCAGCTCGGTCTGATTACCCTCGTGCAGAATATTCAGGCAAATGCGCGTCTCACCGGCGATGGGCACAAAGTCGTTCTTGACGCCGTCGGCATCCATAAGCTCGGCCATATAGGCACCCATGTGGCCGCCAAGCAGACCAGTCGCGAGCACGTCGTCTCCCAGTTGCAGCAGCACGCGGCTCACGTTGAGGCCCTTGCCGCCAGCGGTCTTTTCGGGCGTCACACGGTTAACGTCGTCAATGACCAGCTTGTCGAGCTGATAGCGCGTATCAATCGACGGGTTCATGGTAACGGTCAGAATCATATTGAACTCCTGTTCCGGGGCGGCATGACCCACCCCAAACATACGATAGCTCGTTAAAGGATCTCGATCTCAAAACCGCGAATGACGGTCTCCCCCGGCTTGGCAACCAGGCAGCCACGCTTGTGCTCCAGAATATCGTCCTCATCGGAGCAGGTAGACAGGCCGCCCCACGGTTCCACGGCCACAAAGTCGCCCTCGGGCTTGCTCCACACAATCAGGTATGGCATATCAGGGAACGTCAGGCGCACGCCCTTGTCCTCGGTTTTCTTGGTCAGCGTAACCACGCGGCTCTCGAGCACGTCAAAGATGGTCTCCGCGAAGTCGAAGAGTTCGTGGGTAAGCGGCAGGTTCTGGTCGATCATGGGGTTCTTACTGCGATGCTCAACATCAATCAGGCCCGTCGAGGGAACGGCAGTACAGAGCTCGGCGGCCTCACGCTGATCAAAACGAAGCTCATAGTCGTCATAGGACTCGCCCTCGTCGAGCGGGCACTTAAAGCCGGGGTGGCCACCCACAAAAAACGGCATGTCCTCGGTGCCCTCATTGGTCACCTCGTACGACACGGCCACCTTTTCCGAATCGACCTTGTAGCGAGCAACGATCTTAAACGGATACGGGTACTGCTCGAGCAACTCGGCATGGTCGGCAGAGCTTAGGCTCAACGCAGCCATGTTGTCGCTCTGCTCCTCGAGCTTCCACTCCTGCTTGCGGGCAAAGCCGTGGCGGGCAAGCTTGACCTCGCGGCCACCCATGGTCATTGCGTGACCGTCACGAAGGCCGCCGCAAATCGGAAAGCAAATGGGTGCCTGGCCCGACCAGACCGAAGGATCGCCCTGCCACAGGTACTCGCGACCGTTGGCTTTAATCGAAGTGAACGATCCGCCAGCCGTGCTCAGTGCCACACGAATAGAACCGTTATCAAGAACAAACTCCATAGGAGCCTTCCCTTTCGTACGCCAGCCCGCCAAGTCAATAGGGCTGATAGAAAACCGGCCCGCGCCCCCTCACAGAAACGCGAGCCGTCAATTGAAAAGCTGCAGAATGCCGGGGACCGCCAAGAGCGAAGCACTCAAGCCAAGCAAGCAAACGTGTTATCGGAGCAGCTAGCTGTACCAGAAAGCTTCGCAACAACAAGGGCAACCCCACAGGCACCCTCAACGTCAGCGAGCGGCGCTCAGGTGCCCCAGGTCGCCGCGAAAGAGGAGCGACGCGTACTTCATGTACGCGAGCGACGGTTTGAGCGGCGAGATGGGGTGCCTGGGGGCCGCGCAGCGTCGACCGATCCGGCGTTTGTTAAAACGCCGGAACCCCCTTAGTCGTGATACTCGCCGCGGTCCCACTTCTCGAGGAACTCGTCAAAGAAGTGCGGGTCAGCCTGAGCCTCGGCGTCGGCCTTATTGCAAGCGTCAATCTTGGCGATCAGGGCGTCGTGCTCGGGAGTCTTCTCGTAGGGCTCCTCCAGGAAGGCAAGCATAATGTCGGCCATCAGGAACTCACCGGTGATCTTACCGCCAAAGCCCACGATGTTGGCGTTGAGCTCGCGACGGGCATACAGGGCAGAGGTCATGTCGCGAACCAGGGCGCAGCGAGCGCCGGGAACCTTGTTGACGGCGTTGGTGATGCCGATGCCGGTGCCGCACAGGGCCACGCCAAAGTCGGCCTTGCCGCTGGCAACAGCCTCGCCCACGGCCTTACCATAGATGGGATAGTGCGTACGGGTGTGGCTGTAGGTGCCGCAGTCGAGCACCTTGTAGCCAGCCTGCTCCAGGCGGTCGGCCAGATAGATCTTCTCGTCCGTAACGATATGGTCGCAACCGATTGCGATGGTCTTCTTCATCAGAACGTCCTTTCGTCTGAATTCACAAGTTGAGGTAGAAGTTCGAGTTCTCGGTGGCTCTCGTTAGGCCATCTTGTTGAGCATGTCGACACGGATCTGGTGACGGCCGCCGGCGTACTGAGCGCGCAGGAACTCGCGGGCGATCTTCTTGGCGACCTCGGTGCCCACAACGCCCGGGCCCATGGTGACCATGCGTGAGCCGTTGTGCTCGCGGGTCATGTAGGCGGAACGCTCGTCGGAAATGTTGGCGACGACCATGCCCTTGATCTTGACGGCGGCCATATAGGAGCCGACGCCGTACTTATCGAATGCGAAGCCCTGGGAATCCTTGTGCTCCAGCAGGTCCTTGGCAACGGCGGTCGCGGAATCGACAAAGTCCGCAGCAGGGGTCTCGGAATAGTCGACGACCTCGTGACCGTCGGCGATGAGCATCTCCTTGATGGACTCCTTCATCGACATACCGTCGGCATCGGAAGCGATTACAACCCTCATGACATCCTCCTTGAGAGATACGCAGGTGCGTAGTTTCTGTTTGGAAGTGTTGAATCGCGCTCAGGTCCGGGCATCTGAATGTGCGGTTCTTCACTGTTCATGTTTATTTGAACACATTCGAACATCGGGTGCAACCATTATTTGTTTATCTTTGTTCTTTTTTGAACAAATACCGTTCACGGTTGATTGCCGACCGTTTGAGCCCGGCGCAGACGTAGCGACCATGTGTTCAACAGACAAAAGGGCGGCCGAGAACGTGTCTCGGCCGCCCTTCTTACGGTTGATCTTCCAAAGATCGCTTTGCCGCCTACTCAGACTGCCCACTCTTCTTGGCATGTTTGGACGGAGCGCTCAAGAAACGACCCGTCAGATAGTTCGCGGGACCGGAGACATCAATCCCCAGCAGCACGTGTCCTAGCCATAGGAACGCCACGAGCACCAGTAGAGGAATCACGCACGAGGTCACGATCATCACGATGACGCCTTCGATGAGGTCGGTCACCTGCTGCACGATCTTGTCGGTCATCTGCTTGGCACCGCTGGTCACCGACGTGACCAGGCTCGAGGCCCCGTCAGTCAACTGCTCGAGCACGTTTTTGGACTCCGTGGTCTCGGACTTTTTCTTGCTTGCTTTGGAGCTGTCGCTATCTGCCGCACTCGCAGCGTCGGCCGCCTTTTGCTCGGCTGCCTCGATGCTCACTCGATACGTTTCGTCGACCTTTTGCGACACCCATACGCTTGCAGGCACCAACGCCATGCCGATCATGGCAACCACCAGCACGCGAGTCGCCACGCGGCGCAGGACGGCGCTCGTGCTCCAGCGCCCGTGAATGCCGAACGACACCGCAAAGAGCACCAACGCAAGCGGGATTAAGATGCCCAAGCCAACTGACCACAAAATCGTGAGCAAATATTTCTCTAGGTATAGCACGGCAAGCACGATACCAAGGTTGCCTGAAAGCTGCGCGAGCTGCTCGGCGACCGGCGTTCCCGTATCGCCCGGCAGCGCCGTGATGCCCGCAGACAGCGCCACGCACGAGGTCGTGAGTGCCAAAACGTTGCCCTTCTTTTGATCGATGACCTCGATGGTGGAGTCCCAAGTCTTGGTATCGGCAAAATGCGGACGAGCTACAAAGCCCGACAGCAGCGCCAGCACCACGAGCGCAACGATAAAGCCAATCTGGAGCTTTTTGTTTGCGCACACGACATCGGACAGGCTGGGCTGCAGCTCGGTTACCGTCGTATGCTCGGTTATCTGGACAGGACGCCCATGAGCCATCTCATACGCGTCTCTTTTTTGAATTGATCCGTTGTCCGGCATTTGGATACCTCCTCATTCCGGCCTGTATTGCGGTGGAAAGTATACCCACCCATCGAAAAACCGAACGGCAGGAGGCGCAACAAGCTGCTGCATGATCCGCCCGCCATGAAATGGGCCCATCTACTACGTTTAACCGCCCATCCCCGACCATGCCACAAAGCGAAAAAACAAAACCGCAGGTAGAAGTCCTGCGATTTTTCATGAAACGCGGGTGTGTTCGAGGGTATCGGGTTAAACGTAGTAGATGAGCCAGTTTCGTGGCGAGCGCTGCCAACCGATCCTCCGGGGACGGGAAAAGCGGGTCATTTGGGGCTGTCGGCCCCTATTTCGCCGCAACCTAGATAGGTGGAATACAAAAAACCCTGCCGCGGATAGCGGCAGGGTTTTTGGAAGGGGACGAGGTTGTGAGGGTTCGTTAGGCGAGCTTGGCCTCGAGCTCAGCGATGCGCTTGTAGGCATCGATGGTAAAGCGGGTCTGCTTCTCCAAGATCATGGTGGTCATGAGGGTGTCCTGAGCGTGGGCCATGATGAAGGTCATCTCCATCTCGCCGCCGCCGGCCTCCTGCGAAAGCAGCTTGGTCTGCGTATCGTGGGCGCCGATAAGTGCATCGCTGGCATCCTTGTGCAGCTGTTCGGCCTTCTCAAAATCACCCTCGCGAGCAGCATCGAGTGCTGCAAGCAGATCGGTCTGGGCGTCACCTGCGTATGCGACAATCTCGAATCCAACCATCGAGATTTCTTCTTTGGTTGCCATATTGCGTTCCTTTCACATATGAACCAATGGAGAGCATCGCGTCCGGGCATACGCGCTGCGTTCTGTATAGCAGAAACATTATCATTCAAACAAAAAAGAACAGCGCAAAACGTAATTTCGAGCTATGAACGGTCAATTTTCGCCCGTGAACGGTTTTTAAACCAATCTGAACAATATCGAACACAGTTAGCGGCAACCCAAACAGGACCGCACCCTAACGCAAATCGCGCACCGTATCGCCCTCTACGAGCACACCGGGGATCAGCATGTGCTCCACGCCAGACGCACCCCCCTCGGCGCCGGCGATCTTGTCGACCGCCCACATGCCGACGCGCTTGTTGTCAAAACGCACCGTGGTCAGGCGACGATCGGGCACGATATCGCCCAGGCTGTCATCAACACCCGCCACGCTCACGTCCTCGGGCACGCGCTTTCCGCGCGATTCGAGCCCGCGAATGCAGCCGTAGGCCATGGCGTCGTTGGAAGCATAAATGGCCGTACAGGTCGGATCGTCCGCCAGAGCCTGACCGGCGGCATATCCGCTCTGTGCCGTCCAATCGCCACGGACGAGTCGCGGCGGCTCAATACCATGCGCACGCAATGTCTCGCGCCAGCCCTCCTCGCGCTGCATGCCCGAAAGCGAGCGCTCGGGACACGAGATAAAGTGCACGGTCTTGTGCCCCTGCTCCAACAAGTACTCGACCACCTGGCGCGAGCAATCGAACTGGTCGTTATCGACCGTCGAGCACAGCGGGTGCTCCAGCATAGTAACGAGCACCGTCTGCATACCGGGCAGCGGCTCGAAGGAGCCAAAGTCCGCCGGCATGCGGTTCATGATCACAACCATGCCATCCACCGGCAGCGCGCTCATGCGCGACGATGCACTCTCGAGGGTATACGGATGCCCGTCTACTTTAGTGAGGGTGATGGCATAGCCATGTTTGTCGGCCGCAGCGGCAAAGCCCTCCATACGGTCGAGGTTGCCGGTGCCGGTAATGTTGAACATGGCGACGCCGACGGTCTTAAACTTGCCGCGACGCAGCGAACGGCCGGCAAAGTTTGGACGATACCCCAGCTCGCGCATGGCGGCACGCACGCGCTCCTTGGTCTCGGGGCGCACGCTGGGCGAATCGTGCACGGTGCGCGAGACCGTCTGCTCCGAGACGCCCGCGAGACGCGCCACATCCTTAACGGATACCGATTTTTTAACAGCGGCCATAGGTCGATCTTTCTATGTCAACGATGCCATTGGTGACACCCTACGCAGTCATTTTTAACGCCTTCAAGTATATCCAACGCCTCCCCCACCATACGCTCACCACCCAAAACCTACCGTTCACCGACATTTTTGCTTCCCCGAACAGCTTTTGTCGACCAAATGTTAACGTTGCCATTGTGCAAACACAGAGCCACCGGGCGGCTCAAACGTTTACGCGCAAGGAATCGACGGTCCACAGGCACAGGGGCCATCGGTTCGCGTCTTATTTTGTGTCGCAAAATGGCAACGTCAACATTTTGGCAACCAAACGTCAAAAGCTACCATCGTTGCCAACCCACCGACTCTTAGGAGCTTTGCATGGAGCAACTCATCGCCATCATCGAAAAGGGGCAGCCCTTTTTCAACGCGATCGCCCGCAACAAGTACCTCAAGGCGATCCGCGACGGTTTTATCTCCGTCATCCCCATCATCATCTTCTCGTCCATCTTCTGCCTGGTAGCCTCGGTTCCCAATATCTGGGGTTTCTACTGGCCCGATGACATCAACAACGCCCTATGGAAGTGCTACAACTACTCCATGGGCATCCTGGCCATCGCCTGTGCCGCCACCACGGCCAAGCACTTCGCCGACGCTCAGAACCGCGATCTGCCCAAGAACAACCAGATCAACTTCATCTCGTGCATGTGCGCGGCCATCATCGGCTTCTTGCTCCTTTCGAGCGACACGATCGCCACGGACGCTGCCAGCGGCTTCAACACCACCTACCTTGGTTCCAAAGGCCTGCTGACCGCCTTTATCGCTGCGTTTGTGACCGGCATCATCTACAAGTTCTTCATTAAGCGCAACATCACCGTCAAGATGCCCGAGCAGGTTCCGCCCAACATCTCGCAGACCTTTAAGGACATCATCCCCTTCTCCGTCTGCATCACCGTCTTTTGGGTCTTTGACATCGCCTTCCGCGCTGCTTTTGGCTTCTGCTTTGCCCGGGGCGTCATCCAGGTGTTCCAGCCCCTGTTCACCGCTGCCGACGGCTACATCGGCCTCGCTGTGATCTACGGCGCTATGAGCCTCTTCTGGTTCGTGGGCGTCCACGGCCCCTCGATCGTCGAGCCCGCCATCGCCGCCGCCCTCGTTGCCAACATGACCGACAACCTGGCTGCGTTCCAGGCCGGCCAGCACGCTTCCGCTGTCCTGACCCAGGGTGCCCAGTACTTCGTCGTCTGCATGGGCGGCACCGGCGCCACGCTCGTCCTGGTCTTTATGTTCTGCTTCCTGGCCAAGTCTCAGGAGATGCGCGCCGTCGGTAAGGCCGCCATCGTCCCCGTCTGCTTTGCCGTCAACGAGCCGCTGCTGTTCGCCGCGCCCATCGTGCTCAACCCCGTCTTCTTTGTCCCGTTTGTCTTTGCCCCGATCGCCAACATCTGGATCCTCAAGATCTTTATCGACTTCTTGGGCATGAACGGCTTTATGTACACCCTGCCTTGGACCGTCCCCGGCCCCATCGGCACCATCATGGGCCTGGGCTTCCAGCCGCTCGCTTTTGTGATGCTCGCCCTTATCCTGGTCGTCGACTTCGTTCTGTACTACCCGTTCTTCCGTGCCTATGACGCCCAGAAGTGCGCCGAGGAGGCCGAGATCTCCCAGGAGGAGCTCGCCGCCAAGAACGCCGAGAAGGCCGCCAAGCTCAACGATGCCTTCCAGGGCAAGGCTGACGCCAAGAGCGTTGCCGCCGGCGCTGCTGCCGAGGCCGTGAAGGCCGACTCCCCCGCCGCTTCCGCAGCACCCGCTGCCGAGACAACGACCGCCAGCGACCTCAACGGCAAGCGCGTGCTCGTGCTCTGCCAGGGCGGCGGAACCTCGGGCCTGCTCGCCAACGCGCTGGCCAAGGCCGCCAAGGAGCGCGGCATTAACCTCGAGACCGCTGCCGAGGCCTATGGCAACCACGTGGACATGCTCCCCGACTTTGACCTGGTCGTCCTGGCCCCGCAGGCCGCAAGCTACCTGGCCGACCTGCAGAAGGACTGTGAGCGCGTGGGCAACAAGTGCGTCGCCTGCCGTGGCAAGCAGTACATCGAGCTCTCCCAGAACGGCGACAAGTCTCTCGCCTTCGTGAGTGAGCAACTTTCGAAGTAAGTAACGCCCAGGGCCAGCCGACCATCCAAGACCGGCTGGCCCTTCGATTTAGACGATTGGATCATCATGTCCGTTAATCCTGCTAGCGTCACCAACCCGCCCGCGCAGTTTCCCGAGGACTTTGTCTTTGGCGGCGCCACCGCTGCCTACCAGGTAGAGGGCGAGACCCGCACTCACGGTAAGGGCAAGGTTGCCTGGGACGACTTTCTGGAGGCCCAGGGGCGCTTCTCCCCCGATCCCGCTTCGGACTTCTACAACCAGTACCCTGTCGACCTGGAGCTGTGCGAGGAGTTCGGCATCAACGGCATTCGCCTCTCCATCGCCTGGAGCCGCATCTTCCCCAACGGCACCGGCGAAATCAACCCCGAGGGCGTCCAGTTCTACCACGATCTCTTCGCCGAGTGCCACAAGCACCACGTTGAGCCGTTCGTCACGCTGCATCACTTTGACACGCCGCTTCCCCTCTTTGAGAAGGGCGACTTCCTCAACCGCGAGACCATCGACGCCTTTGTGGACTTTGCCACCTTCTGCTTTAAGGAGTACGCCGACCAGGTGACCTACTGGTTCACCTTTAACGAGATCTGGGCCGACGCCTCCAACACCTACATCGAGGGCACCTTCCCCGGTGGCGTCAAGGCGCATCTGGCCGAGGCCTTCCAGTGCGAGCACAACATGATGCTCGCCCACGCCAAGGCCGTGCTGGCCTTCCACAACGGCGGCTTTAAGGGCAAAATCGGCGTCATCCAGTCGCTGGAGTTTAAGTACCCGCTCAACGAGAACGACCCCGCCGACATCAAAGCCGCCAACAACGAGCACGTGCTGCAAAACCAGTTTTTGCTCGACGCGACGTTCCGCGGCGAGTATGCCCCCGACACCCTCGAGTGCGCCAACCGCCTGGCTGCCGTCTCGGGCGGCACCATCGAGATCTTGGACGAGGACCTCGAGATTATGCGCGAGGCAGCGCTCCACAACGACTACCTGGGCGTTAACAACTATCAGTGCCGTTTTTTGAAGGCTTACGATGGCGAGAACGACCTGCACCACAACGGTACGGGCGAGAAGGGCACCGGTCGCTGGCGCGTCAAGGGCATTGGCGAGCATGTGAACAAGCCCGGCATCCCCACCACCGACTGGGACTGGATCATCTATCCCGAGGGTCTGTTCGATCTGCTCGTCTACATTAAGCAGCGCTACCCCAACTACAAGCAGATCTTCATCACCGAGAACGGCATGGGCTACAAGGACCCCTACAAGAACGGTTTTGTGGACGACCAGCCGCGCATCGACTACATCGAGCAGCACCTGCGTTGGCTGCTCAAGGCCATGGAGGTGGGCGTCAACGTGGGCGGCTACTTCCTGTGGAGCCTGCAGGATCAGTTCTCCTGGACCAATGGCTACAACAAGCGTTACGGCTTCTTTTACGTTGACTTTGAAACCCAGAAGCGCACGCCCAAGGCAAGCGCCTACTGGTACAAGCACGTGGCGCAGACCCGTCGTCTGGACTAGTGGCTGGCGGGGTTGCCCGCTCACACAACCTGTCCCCATTTCTCAGCCGGGGGCGGCACGTCACACGGCGCGCCGCCCCCGGTCTTTTTGTTTTTTGGCTGGTCGGGAGCCGTTTGTCTCGATCTGTAACATCTAGCCGAGTTTTTTGGTCCTAGCTGTTACAGATTGAGACGAACAGGATTGCTCTTTCCGAAGAATCTAAATCTGTAACACGTAGCCCGCTTTTGACCGTCTACCTGTTACAAATCGAGACAAACGGAGTAGGACCTAACCCCGTATGTCCCTAACAGTCGAGCGTTCGACCAGCGTACTCGGCACATGAATCGCCTCGATAGACGAGCTCTCTCCAATCGCCGCCTCAAACGCAAGCTTACCGACACCGCGCAAATCAAATCGCAGCGTCGTCAGCCGATTGTGAGGAACAAGTCCCTCGAGTGCGTCGTCGATACCAACCACGCTCACGTCGTCGGGCACGGACAGGCCCGCGTTCTCGAGCGCGGCGATAACGCCCAGCGCCATCTGGTCATTTGCCGCAAGCACGGCAGTCGGCGCCTGCGACCCGCCGGCAAGCACCTCGGCCGCAATCCGCTCGCCCATGGCGTACCCACTGTCCGCACTCCAATCGCCACGCAGCATCGGAGCGGCATCGACATGAGCACGACCCAGCGTATCGCGCCAACCGGCCTCACGAAAACGCGAGGAAATCGAGTTTTCCGGACCCGCCACAAACCGCATATTCGAGTGACCATGTTCCAGCAGATAATTGGTCAACAGCTCGCACGAACCATACTGGTCGGAGTCGATCGTCGTGCAGCGCGGATGCGCATACATGGACAGGATGACCGTTCGCACTCCCGGCTGGGGAACAAACTCCTCAAAATCGGGAGCCATGCGGTTCATGTTGAGAATCATGCCGTCGACGGGTCGCTCGACCATGCGGCGCGAGGCATCGGCAAGTGTATAGGGCTTGTCGCCGCCCATCTCGATCATAGTGACGGCAAAATCGTGCTCGCGCGCCGCTTGCATGATACCCTCGAGCGTCGCCAGGTTACCGACACGTGTGATGTTGTACATGCACAGGCCAATAGAACGATACGACCCGCCGCGCAACGCCGCTCCAGCAAAATTGGGACGAAAGCCCAGCTCTTCCATGGCGGCCAGCACACGCTTGCGCGTCTTTTCCGTCACGTTGGGCATACCGTTGACCACGCGAGACACAGTCTGGCGGCTCACGCCAGCGAGCGCCGCAACCTCTGCCGCGCTCGCCGAATGACCATTCCTTGTCTGCTGAGCCATGCCTTCCACGCTAACCTGCTTCCCAACTATTCCCCGCGCCCATGGCGCATCGTACATACATTGATAACGTGCTCATGATACCCGAGCCATATACCACAACATGAAAACTTCTGTCAATCAAAACCGCTTACCGAACAAATACAACCGTTCGCGGCTGTTTGAAGTTGTTTTGTTTCTATACATCCCAGCCGGATGTTAACGTGCTCATTGTCAAATGTTCACGTGCTCATTTTGGTTCTAATCATTTTAAGATAGTGTTTATCGGGCTTTTTCACCGCTGAACGCTAACCAGGGAGCCTCCTGAGCGCAAACGCACAATATCGAACAGCGAGACGAGAGGGTGTATGCATATGTCTTTGCTAAACCGCGTACAGCAGCTGCCGAAGGGCTTTGTTTGGGGCGCCGCAACCGCCGCGTACCAAACGGAAGGTTCCACGAAGGTGGCAGGCAAGGGTAAGACCATGTGGGACGATTACCTTGTCGCCCAGGGTCGCTTTTTGCCCGACCCGGCCAGTGATTTCTACAACCGCTACGAGGAGGATATCCGCCTTTCTGCCGAGCATGGACTCAACGCCATTCGTGTGTCCATCGCCTGGACCCGCATCTTCCCCAACGGCGACGATGCCGAACCCCTCGCCGAGGGCGTTAAGCACTACCACGAGCTGTTCGCCTGCTGCAAAAAGTATGGCGTCGAGCCCTATGTGTCCCTGCATCACTTTGACTCCCCCGCCGCCCTGTTCAACCAGGGCGACTGGCTCAACCGCAAGACCGTCGACGCCTATGTGCGCTATGCCGAGTTCTGCTTCCGCGAGTTCCGCGAGGTCAAGAATTGGTTCACCATCAACGAGCTCATCAGCCTCTCGCACTCCCAATACATCCAAGGCAACTTCCCGCCCAACCATCACTTTGATGTGACGAGCGGCATCCAGAGCCAGCACAACGAGCTCGTTGCCCACGCCCGCGCCGTCAACCTGTATAAGGATCTTGACGAGACCGAGCACCTGGGCGGCCGCATTGGCATGGTCAACGTCCTGACGCCGGCATATCCTGCCACCGACTCGCCCGCCGACCAGCACGCCGCCGACCTGTACAACGCCTTCTACACCGACTTCATCATGGACGGCGCCTTCCTGGGCCACTACTCCGCGCGCACCCTCTCACTCATCAACGAGATTCTGCGTGCCAACAACGCCACGCTTACGGTTGAGGACAGCGACATGGAGGAGCTCGCCAAGGCGGCGCCCCGCAACGATATGTTCGGCCTCAACTACTATCAGTCGGCGTTTATCGCCGCCTACGATGGCGAGTCCACCAACAGCTTTAACGGCACCGGAGACAAGGGCACCTCGTGCTTTAAGTTTAAGGGCGTCGGGCAGCAGGTCGATATGCCGGGTATCCCCACCACCGACTGGGATTGGCTCATCTACCCGCAAGGCCTCTACGACACGCTCAAGCACATCAGCGCCACCTATCCCAACCTCCCCGTCATCTATATCACCGAAAACGGCCTGGGCCACAAGGACCCCGAGCCCGACGCAAACGGCATCGTCGCCGATCCCGAGCGCATCGACTTTGTCGACCAGCACATGGAGAAGGTGCTCCAGGCGCGCGCCGAGGGCGTCGACGTCCAGGGCTACTTTATCTGGAGCCTGCAGGACCAGTTCTCGTGGGCCAATGGCTATAACAAGCGCTACGGCCTGTTCTACATCGACTTCGACACGCAAAAACGCTACATCAAGCAGTCGGCACTCTGGTACAAGGAGCTCGCCGACACTATGGCGGACGCGCAGTAGCGCATCGCCTCGCTTTCCCCCGAGAAGGGAGCGGCCCTATGCGATACAAACCCAGCCGCTCCCCTCTCTCCCCCTGGGACCGACCCCGCCTGCACCCGGGCTTTTAGCAAGCGGGAGACCATATAGGTTTTCAACGTCCATGCCATTAAGATTTCATGCAAAGAGGAGCGTGAACTATGGAATCGATCGTTAAGTTCTTGGAGAAAGGTCAGCCGTACTTCGACAAGGTCTCTAAGAACATCTACCTTCAGGCCATTAAAGACGGCTTTTTGGCAGCAATGCCCATCATCCTGTCTTCTTCTGTCTTCCTGCTTATTTCGACCCTGCCGGGCGTTGTCGCCACGGTCGGCGGCTTTACGCTGCCCGACTGGTGGAACGTCGACGTCGTGAACTTCTGCAACAAGGTTTACAACTTCACGATGGGCGTCGTGGGCATCATGGTCGCCGGCACCACCGCAAGCGCGCTGACCGGCTCCAAGAACCGCCGCATGCCTGCCGGCAAGGCCATCAACGCCACGAGCACCATGGTCGCCGCCATGTGCGCTATGCTCATCTTGGCCGTTACCCAGACGAGTGCCAAGATCGACGGTGCCGATGTCTCGGTGTTCTTTACCGACAACATGGGCACCAAGGGCCTACTGAGCTCCTTTGTCGCCGCATTTGCCACGGTCAACATCTATGCCTTCTGCATTAAGCGAGACATCACCATCAAGCTGCCCAAAGAAGTCCCCGGCGCCATCGCCCAGAACTTCCGCGACATCTTCGCCTTCAGCTTCTCCATCCTGTTTGTCGCCGTCATCGACGTTATCTGCCGCACCTGCTTGGCCGTCCCGTTTGCCAACGTCATCTCCACGCTGGTGAGCCCGCTGTTCGCCGCTGCCGATTCCTACGCCGGCCTCGCCCTCATCTGGTTCATGATCCCGCTGTTCTGGTTCATGGGCATCCACGGCCCCTCGGTCGTTAAGCCTGCCCTCAACGCCGCGCTGTTTGGCAACATCACCACCAACCTCGCCACGCTGCAGGCCGGCGGTCACCCCGCCCTCGCCCTGACCGAGAACTTCGGTAACTACATCGGCGAACTCGGCGGCACCGGCGCCACGTTCATTGTCCCGATCATCTTCCTGCTCTTTATGCGCTCCAAGCAGCTCAAGGCCGTCGGCAAAGCCTCTGTCGTACCCGTGATGTTCGCCGTCAACGAACCGCTGCTGTTCGCCGCGCCCATCATCCTCAACCCGTACTTCCTGATCCCGTTCCTGTTTGCCCCCGTGGCCAACGTCCTCATTGGTAAGTTCTTCATCGACTTTTTGGGCATGAACGGCTTTATCTATGCCATGCCGTGGGCACTCCCCGGACCGATCGGCACCTTCATCGACACCAACTTCCAGCCGATCTCTCTGGTCCTGGTTGTCGTCCTGCTGGTCGTTGACTTCTTAATCTACTACCCGTTCTGCAAGGCCTACGACAACGTCCTGTGCAAGCAGGAGGCCGAGACCCTGGCCGAAGAAGAGGCCGAGGAGACCAAGGCCGTCAAGACCGCTGCCGCCCCCGCCGTTGAGGCTCCTGTTGTCGAGACCGCTTCTGCCACTGAGGCCTCCGCAGCTCCGTCCGCCCTTAAGGGCAAGGATCTGAGGGTTCTGGTTCTGTGCGCTGGCGCCGGCACCTCTGCACTGCTCGCCAACGCGCTTAAGGAAGGCGCCGACGAGCTGGGCATCGACATTACCGCCAACGCCGGTGCCTACGGCAGCCACTACGCCATCATGGACCAGTACAACGTCATCGTCCTGGCTCCGCAGGTTCGCACCTATTACAACGAGATGAAGGCCGACACCGACCGCCTGGGCATCACGCTGCTGTCGCCCAAGGGCAAACAGTACATCGACCTCACTAAGGACCCCAAGGGTGCCGTCGCCTGGATCGAGGAAAACCTCGAGGCATAAGACGCTGACGCCACCTGCCGCTCGCAGAAAAAAATGGCCCGTGCATCGATGCGTGATGCGCGGGCCATTTTGTTTAGACCGCACCCGTCCTCCTGTTCATCTCAATCTGTAACATCTAGCCGAGTTTTTGGGTCCCAGCTGTTACAGATCGAGATGAACGAGCCGAGCACGTCTATGCCCGCAGATCCTTCACACTGGAGCGCTCGACCAACACGCCCGAGACGAGCGTACGGCTTCTGGAGCTCGGGGCTTCCAGACCGGCGACGACCTCGTTAAGCGCACGGATGCCCAGCTCGCGGTGGCGAAACTTCACCGACGTCAGAATCGAGTTGGGAATCGTCTTATAAAGCTCATCGTCGAAGCCGATCACGGACACGTCGTCGGGCACACTGAGCCCTTTGTCACGTAGAGCCATCATCACGCCGTTTGCCATGCAGTCGTTAGCGGCGAGGACCGCCGTGCAATCGGGTTTATCGGCAAGCACAAGGCCCGCGGCGTAGCCACTATCCGCATTCCAATCGCCTTGTAGAGGCTCAGGCGGCTCAATGCCACGCGCCTCGAGTGCTGCACGCCAACCTTTCATACGGCACTGGCTCGACAGCGACTCTTTCTTACCCGAAACGAAATACACGTTCTTGTGACCATGATTCAAGAAGTACTCGCATGCCATGCGCGCGCCGTCCTCTTGATCGTCACTGACGGTGGAGCAGGTAGGATGCTCCATCGGCGTAATAATCACCGTCTTGAGGTCTTTCGGCGCCTCAAAGGTATCAAAGTCATCGACCATCTGACGCAGGTTGAAAATCATGCCGTCGACGGGAAGCTGCGACATCCTACGTGCCGCTTCGGCAAGGGTCATCTTCTCCCCCGCCCGCTTTTTAATCATCGTGAGCGCAAAGCCTCGCTCTTCGGCGGCATCGGCGATACCGTCAATCATGTCCACGTTGCCGCCCGACAAGTGGAACAGCACCACGCCGATGCACCCGTAACGGCCCAACTTGAGCGAACGCGCGGCAAAGTTGGCTCGAAACCCGAGCGCCTCCATGGCCGAATGAACCTTATCGCGTGTAGACTCGCGCACGCTATCGGGCTCGTTGATCACGCGCGACACCGTCTTGAGAGAAACGCCCGCGGCAACTGCCACATCGTTCATTGAGACATTTTTCTTGTCCATCGTTGCCACTGCTTCTCCAGTCGGTTCCCTATCGATCGTTCTTTGCGTTCTAGCATACACTACCTGCCTGACTGATAAATCAACCGTTTACCGAACAATATCGACCGATCACCCGTATATCCTTGTTGCTCTTCCAAAAATGTCTTACGTTGTCATTAACGAAATGACAACGTTGTCATTTCGCAATGCCTTCCTTAAGCAGGAAGGTTTCCGGGCAGTCCTGACCATCCATCGACGACCAGTTCCATCCACATGCATCGCGCATCAAGTAGCAAAGGAGCTCTATGGACGCCATCGTAAAGATGCTCGAAAAGCATCAACCGTTCTTTGAGAAGATCTCGAGGAACATATACCTCCAGGCCATCAAGGACGGATTCCTTGGGTGCATGCCCATTGTCCTCACCTCTTCGATCTTTCTGCTCATTGCCACCCTTCCCGGCGTAGTCGGCGTCACGCTGCCCCAGCCGCTCATCGACTGGTGCAACAAGCTCTACAACTTCACCATGGGCGTCATGGGCATCATGGTTGCCGGCACCACTGCCAAGAACTTCACGGCTTCCATGAACCGTCGCATGCCCGCCGGCAAAGTGCTCAACGACGGTTCCACCATGGTGGCCGCCCAGTGCAGCATGCTGCTGCTCGCAGTCACGCAGTTCACCACCAAGTTCAACGGCTCCGAGCTTTCGGTCTTCGATTGCACCAGCATGGGCACGCGCGGTCTGTTCTCGGCCTATATCGCCGCGTTCATTACCGTGTGGGTCTATAAGTTCTGCGTCTCGCGCGATCTGACCATTAAGCTGCCTAAGGAGGTCCCGGGCGCCATCGCTCAGAACTTCCGCGACATCATCCCCTTTGGCGGTGCTGTCATCATCTGCGGCATCATCGATGTCGTCGTGCGCAACCTCATGGGCGTTCCGTTCTCCGAGCTGCTTATCAAACTGCTCTCCCCGCTCTTCACCGCTGCAGAAACCTATCCTGGCCTTATCCTTATCCAGGCAGCCACCGCGTTCTTCTGGTTTATCGGCGTCCACGGCCCCTCGATCGTCCAGCCGGGCATCGACCCCATCCGTCTTGCCAACCAGGCCGAGAACCTGCAGGTTCTGCTGGCCGGTGGCCACCCCGCCCACTCCCTCACCTTTAACATGTCGCTCGTGGGTGAGCTCGGCGGCACCGGCGCCACGTTCATCGTGCCGCTTCTGCTGATTCTCTTTATGAAGTCCAAGCAGCTCAAGGCCGTCGGTAAGGCCTCGATTGTTCCTGTTGCCTTCGCCGTCAACGAACCGCTGCTCTTTGGCGCGCCGATGATCCTTAACCCCTACATGCTCATCCCCTTTGTTGCCGCCGGTTGCGTCAACGTGAGTGTTGCCAAGTTCTTTATCGATAACGTGGGCATGAACGGCTTCTCCTTCGTGGTGCCTTGGGCTACCCCTGCCCCCATCGGCATCTTCATCACCACGAACTTCCAGCTTATCGCCCTGGTATTTGTCGCGATTAT
The DNA here is from genome assembly GCF_003465685.1 of Collinsella sp. AF04-24. Taxonomy (NCBI): domain Bacteria; kingdom Bacillati; phylum Actinomycetota; class Coriobacteriia; order Coriobacteriales; family Coriobacteriaceae; genus Collinsella; species Collinsella sp. AF04-24. Next base: position 14,313 of record NZ_QSBK01000001.1, on the reverse strand, counting down.
CATCTTGCTGGACGCCATCATCTACCTGCCGTTCTTGAAGGCATACGATAAGCTGCTCTGCGACCAGGAGGCCGAGCGCGCCGCCGAGCTGGGTCTCGAGTCCGATGGTGCTGCCGCCATCGCCGCCAGCACCTCTGCGCCCGCTGTCGAGCAGACCGCCGCTGTCACCGCTTCCGTCGAGCCGACCGCCGCTGCCGCCGACAGCAAGCCTGTCGCCGATCAGCCCGAGCCCGCCGCCGACGCATCCGCTAAGAAGGACGTCGACGGTCTGAAGGTCCTCGTCCTGTGCGCCGGCGCCGGCACCTCTGCCATGCTCGCCAACGCCATCAAGGAAGGTGCTGCGCAGACCGGAGAGAACATCGCTTCCTCCGCAGGCGCCTATGGTCAGCACACTGCCATCATGGATCAGTACGACGTCATCGTGCTCGCCCCGCAGGTTCGTAGCTACTACAACGACATGAAGGCCGACACCGATCGTCTGGGCATTAAGCTGCTCGCCCCGCGCGGCAAGGAATATATCGACCTTACCCGCGACCCCGCTGGCGCCATCAAGTGGCTCCGCGAGAACCTCGACTAGTTCCTCCCTCTGTTGGTGCCCGGATCCCCCGTTCGGGCACCTCTCCCTATTCGTATCCCACAGAAAGGATGACTCATGACCAACCCCATGCAGTTCCCCGACGGCTTTGTGTTTGGCGGCGCCACCGCCGCTTACCAGGTTGAAGGCGAGACCCGCACACACGGCAAGGGCAAAGTGCCCTGGGACGATTTCCTGGCTGCTCAGGGTCGCTTCTCCCCCGATCCTGCAAGCGACTTCTACAACAAATATCCGGTCGATATCGACTTGTGCCAGCGCTTTGGCATTAACGGCATTCGCGTCTCCATCGCTTGGAGCCGTATCTTCCCCAGTGGCACCGGCGAGATTAACCCCGAGGGCGTCGCTTTCTATCACGAGCTTTTCGCCACCTGCAACAAAGCTGGCGTTATCCCCTATGTCACGCTCGATCACTTTGATACGCCCGAGGCATTCTACCAGGACGACGGCAAGGGATTCCTGACGCGCACGACGATCGATGCCTTTGTCGAGTACGCCAAGTTCTGCTTTGCCGAGTTCACCGAGGTCAAGCACTGGTTCACGTTTAACGAGATTCCCGCAACCGCCGAGGGCAGCTTTATCGTCGGCAACTGGCCGCACGGCGAGAAGTACAGCCTGGACAAGGCCTTCCAGCTCATGCACAACATGATGGTGGCCCACGCCAAGGCTGTCGTCGCCTTCCATGAGGGCGGCTTTGAGGGCGAGATCGGCATTGTCCAGAACCTGGAGCCCAAGTATCCCCTCGACCCCAACAGCGCTACCGACTGCGAGGCCGCCCGCATGGCCGACGTCATCAACAACCGCTGGGTACTCGACGCCACCTTCCGCGGCCACTATGCAGCCGACACCATGGAGGCCGCGACCAAGCTGGCCCATATCGCCGGCGGCGAGCTCGACGTCCGCGACGAGGACATCGCCGCGCTGACCGCCGCGCTCCCCTACAACGATTGCCTGGGCGTCAACACCTACAAGTGCCAGTTCCTGCGTGCCGCCGAGGGCGAAAACGACATCAACCACAATGGCACCGGCGACAAGGGCTCCTCGCGCTGGTTCCTCAAGGGCGTGGGCGAGTCATGCGTGCGCGAAGGCGTACCCACCACCGATTGGGACTGGATTATCTATCCCGAGGGCCTCTACGACCTGCTGCTCCGCATTAAGAACGATTACCCCAACTACAAGAAGATCTACATCACCGAGAACGGCATGGGCTATAAGGACGACTTCGAGGACGGCTTTATCGACGACGCCCCTCGCATCGACTACATGCGCCAGCATCTCGCGTGGATCCTCAAGGCAATCGACGGCGGCGTGAACGTCGACGGCTACTTTGTGTGGTCGCTGCAGGATCAGTTCTCCTGGACCAACGGCTATAACAAACGTTACGGCCTGTTCTACATCGACTTTGAGACCCAGAAGCGCTATCCCAAGGCGAGCGCGTACTGGTACAAGAACGTCGCAGAGACCGGCCTACTCATGGCCTAATTTTCGCCGCATACCCCTTGTCGGCCGCATGCGAATCCCCCACGGGTTCGCATGCGGCCTTTTTTATTTTGGCTCGGTCCGAACAGGCCGTTTGTCTCAATCTGTAACATCTAGCAGGGGTTTTCGGCCCTACCTGTTACAGATCAAGACAAACGAATGGCCCGAACTTGAAGATCTCGATCTGTAACATCTAACACGGTTCTCTACTCCCAACTGTTACAGATTGAGATAATCCGACGACGCCGACGTTTTAATATACCGTGGTACAATTGTGTCCCAACGCAAAGGAGGTGCCCATGTCCGCTTGTGTGCCCGTCCGTGACATGAAGGACACTGCCACATTCACCGCACTTGTTGAGTCTGAGCGCGACGTTACCGTAACCAAGAACGGCTACGAGGCCATGCACTGCATCAGCAGCGACCAGTATCGCCTCATGCAAGAAGAAATCGCCAAGGCAAAACTGTTGTCTCGTATGATGTTGGCAGAAGACGAAATATCGCAAGGCGACTACAGCGACTACGAATCCTTTGCGGCTTCGATACGAGACAAATATGACCTATAACGTCGTAATCCTCAAAAGCGCGCGATATGAGTACGAGAGTATTGTCGGATACCTTGCTCAAATCCTCAAGAATCCGCGTGCAGCAGGCAATTTTGTCGCTGAGTTTGAATATCAGCTTGATCTGCTTCGCGAGCAGCCGCTTTTACGTCCCCTCTCGCACATGCAAGAGCTGGCGGCACGTAATTACCGATCGTTTCCCGTCAACAACTACGTGTGTCTATACAAGTTTGAGCACGAAACAATCTATATAGCCCACATCTTTCATCAGTCACAGGACTACGCCCGCCTGGTCTAGCCCACAAGCTGAATACTTGGCCCGAGCGCATATAGCATGTCATTTTGCGCGTCATTGTGAAGCGATAATCCCCGCGCCGGCAGAGGACAGAAGTATCGTCTGCAGCGTTAGCTAGCAGATGACCCGCGTGTGTTCCTCGATGGCAGTGCGGTCCTCGGCGGTAATACCCGGCTCGCACACCACGGCGTCCAGGCTGTCCAGGCGGCAGAAGGTGTAGAAGTCGCGCTTGCCGATCTTGCTGGAGTCGGCGATCAGATAGCGCGAGTCGGCCTTGCTAAAGGCGAGCTGCTGGATACGGCCCTCGTCCATGTTGGACGTAGACACGTCGCCATCCAGAATGCCGTTGGCGCCGATAAACGCCGCATCGATGCCCAGCGCACGCAGGGTATCCTCGGCCGTTGGTCCCACAAAAGCGGCGGTGCGGCGACGGTACATACCGCCCACGAGACACAGGTCGCAGTCTTCGCGCGCCTCGAGCAGGTTAAACACCGAAAGCGAATTGGTCACAATGCGCAGGCGGCACGCCGGCAGCATCGAGGCCATCTGCTCAACCGTAGTGCCCGTACCCAAAAAGATGGTCGAGCCCTCCTCGATAAGCTCCACGGCGCGGCGCGCGATCTGCAGCTTTTCCTCGGCATGCTTGGTGCGCTTTTCGCTGTGCGAATACTCATGGCGTAGCATAGCGTGGGGACGGCCCTGTGCACTGCGGGCTCCGCCGTGCACGCGCTCAATCTCGCCCAGGCTCGCAAGTTCCTCAAGGTCGCGGCGGATCGTCATGTCCGAGACGCCTAACGCATCTGAGATCTCCTTAACCGAGACCGTGCCCTGCTCTTCGAGCAGCTGACGAACCCTATCCTGTCGCTCTGCCTTAATCACGATGAATCCTCGCCGTTCTTTGCGCACATATCATTCAAACAGTAACGAACAAATTGTATCAGACTCGTGCGCGTCAAAAATGAACGCCCGCACAGCTCCAATCATCACTTTTTTGAGAAAAATACCCCCAGCTTTAGTGGGGTGTAGTGATAATCTCGCCTGTTCGCGCTACAGTTTGTCGGAATACCTCGATGTTAGGAACCAAATGATCACTTCCGAGCTTTTCGGCACCGCGCCGTGCGGTACCCCCGTTCATCGCTACACCCTCAACGGGCCTGAGATCTGCGTTCGCATTATGGACTATGGCGCCACCGTGCTGGGCATCGATGTGCCCGACATTCCCGGCAACGTACGCGATGTGGTGCTGGGCTTTGATAAGCTCAAGGATTACTTTGACAACCCCGCCTGCTTTGGTGCGACCATCGGCCCCGTGGCAAACCGCACCGCGGGCGCCACGATCACCATCGACGGCACAGACTGGCATATGCCCGCCAACGAGGGCGCCAACAACCTGCACAGCGATCTTGAGCACGGTCTGCATAAGCGCGTGTGGGATGTTGAGCTCGACGAGGTCCACAACGCTGTTCGCATGACCACCTCGCTTGAGGATGGCGAGCTGGGCCTGCCCGGCAACCGCACCTTTACGGCCGTGTTTACCGTGACGCGCACCGGCGTCTTCCGCATCGAATATGGCTGCGAGAGCGACCGCGCCACGTACGTGTCCATGACCAACCACACGTACTTTAACCTTGCCGGCCATAACGCCGGCATGGACTGTGAGCACTTCTTTGTTGCCAACGCTGCCCACTACCTGCCCATCAACGACCAGAACATCCCCACCGGCGAGATCGCTCCGGTCGAGGGCACGCCGTTTGACTTCCGTGAGCTGCGCCCCGTCGCTCCCGGCATGGAAGCCGACGACCCGCAGATTAAGCAAGCCCGTGGCTACGATCACTGCCTGTGCATCGATGGTTATCAGTACGGCCGCAACCTGCGCCGCGCGATGCACGTCGAGGAGATGTGGACCGGTCGTGAGATGGACTACTACACCACTGCCCCGGGCGTGCAGCTCTACACCGGCAACTGGCTGGGCGACGAGCACGCCAAGGACGATGCCAACTATGGCTGGGGCGCCGGCTTTGCCCTCGAGGCCGAGATGTACCCCGACACGCCGCACCAGCCTCTGTTCCCGCAGGGCATTGTGGGCCCGGGCCATCCCTACAGCAATGTGATCGAATACCACTTTATGAGGCACTAAGCCCGCAACGCGACATATCGCACAGCAACGCCCGCCGGCACCACCGCCGACGGGCGTTTTTCTATCCAGTCGAACGCCCGTCGGCGGTGGTGGCGTGGGTCGGCCTGACGCCCTCCGAGCACTCCAGCGGGGAGAGCGACCGCAGGGGCGCGATCACCAAGGTCGGCAACAAGCACCTGAGGAAGACGCTGGTCGAGGCCGCGTGGCACTACCTGACGTGCTCGGGGCGGCCGAAGGACCTCGCCAAGGGCCAGGCCCCGGACCGGGGCGCCCGGAGGCATGCCGCCAAGGGCGTGCGGAGGCTGGTCGAGAGGCGGGAGGCGCTGCTCGCGCGCGGGGTCCACGGCAACAAGGCGAACGTGGCCACGGCGCGCGAGCTCGCCTGCTGGGTATGGGCGGTCGGCCTCATGGCCGAGGAGGCGTAGGGGGGGGCGGTCCCCCGCACATAAGCCAATCACCCCGGAAGCGGTTCGATCCGAAGCCGTTGAGGCGAACCTCAGGTCCCTTTTCTGCGAGCGCCCAGGGCGCCACACGCGTGCACAGACTGTCGGTTCGACGTAGAAGCCTCAGCCGCAGCAACGGATTGCCCGGCGAGAGATCGCCGCGGGCGGATATTAAACTGCAAAGACGAGCGTCGGTAAGACACGCCGAGGTCGCCGCGGACGGGTTGATATAGGGAGGGGGCCTGACCCCATATCGCTGGGGCCAGGCCCGATTTTGCCTCTTGACAATGTCCTGCTCATATTAAAAGGAACGTCCCCAAGTGCCAAGGGTGTCCCCAACGACTAGTTGAATGGGGTCGGGATTGGAGCTGGGGAGGTAGCGGATTTCTAGCTCTATGCCGAGTTCTTGCAGCTCTTTGAAGGCGGCGATGTCTGTGTCGTCTACGGCAACTGTAGGCGTCGCGGGACGCTTGCCCTCCCCTGCTTGTATGTGACCGATACTGATCTTGGTAATGGGCACACCGCCCTTGACCAGCGCGAGCGCATCCGCGGGCGACGCCACCATGATGAGAATCCATTGGCGCGGCGTTGCGGTATGAATGATGTCGATGGTCCTTTGCACCGAGAAAAACCGCGTCCACACGCCCTCGGGCGCCGCGACCCTCATAGGCGCCCACTTGCGCGAATCCGCCGCAATCTCGTCGTTGACGATTAGGACGAGGTTGGAACCCATAGCCTCGTTCCACAGCTCAACGTCTTGCCCGTAAATAAACCGGTCATCGATACGCGTGAGAAGAATCTTGGGTTGAGCCATGGCAGTCCCATTCTGTTTGAGACTCGTAAGAGCGAGACATCACGTCTCTAATATTAGTGCATTTAAAGTGAGAAAAGCCGTCAGAACACTTGCACGGATGTGCGATGTCCCGTATCATAGACAGCCGTTGACGCCTCAGTTGCGTCACCACATGGCCGCCAGCGTAGCTCAGTTGGTAGAGCACCGCTCTCGTAAAGCGGGGGTCACCGGTTCGAGCCCGGTCGCTGGCTCCATTGCACAAGATAGCCGCCTTCGGGCGGCTTTTTTGTTGCCGATTCGGCCACTCGGTGGACTTCGGATTTAATGCTTAGAGGGCGGGGATTTACCAAAGTGAAATTTTAATGAAAAGAAACCCAGCTGCAACAATTGCCATGGTGAGGGCTCGAATTGGCCATATAGATTTAAAATAGCCACGATACCTTCTCTTTTGCTGGAACGATATATCTATACAAGGTTGTGAGCGGAAAACAAAAATACGTCGATTGCTATCCGACAAACGGGTCTGGAATTGCATTCACCGGCATTTCGGGGCAGATTGATACACATGTACGAAAGGGAACCTATGTGGTGCGTTGGGTTGGAGCTGCTGCAGGCCCGATATGGATTGCGGTCTTGCGCCCCGATGTCCAAATAGATTTCTCTCTCTAGACGGGAAGTTGCTCATGGACGCCATATATGACGGAGATGACTGGGTCGATCATTATACTTGGCGCCTGGTCGGTTCGAACGACAATGGGGATGTGGTGTTTGATGGACTATGTCCAAAGCATCTTCATCCTTTTGTCTCGTCGTTAATTGAGAGTTCCGCTCGTGTTGCCCCCTACAGCTCCGCATCGCTTCATGATACGGACGTTTTGAAGACCATAAGGGAGTCAATTGACGAGGGCACGATGAGCGGCCCGCTGTTTTCTCGGCTTGTGGGGCTAGATGAGATTGGCTCGAAACGACTGCTTGCGGGCGAAAAAGTGGAGCTCACTTATCGGTCGATGATTTCAATCCTGCGGCTAGCCGATGTTCTTCGCAAATAAATGAGGCGCACATCCACCAATCCAAGCACAACGCCGCCGGCAACTCCCCTACTCAACAAAAACCCCGCCAACCGCAATCCCCAAGGGAACTGCGATTAACGGGGCTCAAGCGCGTCCCTCAATGGAATCACGCCAGCATACGAACAGCTCAGCCGAGCAGCGCGCTACTCCTCCCAGTAAGCGTCTGCAAGCAGCTTAAAGCAAATCTTCTTGACCGGCTGTGCGCCATCGCCCGGGAACTCGAGCGTGGGCATGTGAGGCTCGCCGGCAACGAACAGTGCAAACTTATCGTCAGCAAGATCGCCGGCGATCGAAGCGTCGGAATCGACCAGATCGTAGTCGTCCTTCTCGTCAAACTCCTGAACCAGCGTCAGGCTGCCCGTGGCAACCTTAAAGGCCTCGCGACCCTCAATGTCGATCTGCAGGTCGTGATAGCGCTGATGCGTCTCATAGTGAGCCTCGGCCTCGGGACGCGTCGTGGGAGCCATGACGTTCGCATAGACCTTGTCGCCCAGAATCGGATGGCTGCCGACCTCGAGCTCTGCCGGGTCGTTCTCCTCGAGCCAGTCGATCAGCACGTCGAGGCCCTTGAGCATTCCGCGGTACTCCTCGATATCGCCCAATGCACCGTAAATCATCTAAATCCCCTCTCGGATCGCTTCTTTGGCGGCTACTCGGCAAACGCATTGCCGACGCTGTTGCCACCCACATACGCCTCGACCAGGGTAAGGTCGGGATTGAACACGACAAACTCGGCGTCGCGCCCCAGCATAATGCTACCGCACTTGTCGTCGACATGAGCTAGCAAGCAATGCCGGGGCCGACGCCCAAGCTTTTACAGCTCGGTCACGACAACGCCGTTGTAGACCTCATCCCAACGGTCCATGACCAGATGGCCGGTCATGGGATCCATGGCATTGAGCTTGCCGCAGGTGTTGGCGGTACGCAGCACCGTCTCGTCGTCCGCGCCAGCAGCAATGGCATGCGCGAAGCCAGCGATAGTGGAGTCACCAGAGCCCGTAGCGTTAACGGCAGGGATATCGGGCGTCTTTGCGCGGAACGCACGGCCATTGTGGAAGCCAACGGAGCCGGCAGCGCCCATGGACACGACGACCCAGGGGATATCGGAGAAGCGGGCATCAGAGGCGAGCGCGGCGCGGAGCTCGTCCACATCGTCGGTGGTAAAGCTCGTACCCAAAAGGCCGTTGATCTCGGTCAGGTTAGGCTTGACCAGCTCGGGCTTAATTTCGGACTTAAGGGCGGCCTCGAGCGAAGCACCCGAGGTATCGAGCAACACCTTGGCACCGGCGTTCTCGGCAATGCCCGTGATCTTGGCATAGTAGTCTGCCTCGACACCGCGGGGCAGCGAACCCGAAATAGTGACGACGTCGGCCTTGCCCGCAAGCTCGGTAAACTTGGCGGTAAAGGCATCGAGCTCCTCGGGGGCAATCGTCGGGCCGCTCTCGAGCAGCTCGGTCTGGTTGCCGGCGTGGAGAATGTTGAGGCAAATGCGAGTCTCGCCCTTGATGGGCACAAAGTCGTTGTTAATACCGTTGGCGTCCATGAGCTCAGCCATGTAGGCGCCCATGTGGCCACCGAGCAGGCCGGTTGCCACAACGTCATCGCCCAGCTGACCCAGCACACGGGCCACGTTAAGGCCCTTGCCGCCGGCGGTCTTTTCGGGCGTCACGCGGTTGACGTCGTCGATGACAAGCTCATCGAGCTGATAGCGCGTATCGACGGACGGGTTCATCGTAACGGTGAGGATCATTTTTAGCTCCTTATCTCGCAGGCTCCTTGTGCCTCGCGATACGAGTCGACAAAACGGAATTACAGAATCTCAATCGTGAACGAGCGAACGACGGTCTCCTTGGGCTTGGCGACAAGGCAGCCGCGCTTATGCTCAAGCACGTCGTCCTCATCGGAGCAGGTCGAAAGGCCGCCCCAGGGCTCAACTGCCACAAAATCGCCCTCGGGCTTACTCCACACGATGAGGTACGGAAAGCCCTCGAAGCTCAGGCGAACGCCCTTGTCCTCGCCCTTTTTGGAAAGCGTGACCTGACGACTCTCGAGTACGTCAAAGATGGTCTCCGCAAAATCGAAGAGCTCATGCGACAGAGGCAGCGTCTTTCCCACCATGGGGTTCTTGGAGCGGTTTGCCACGTCAATCAATCCAGTCGAGGGAACGGCGGTGCAGAGCTCCGCAGCCTCGTCTTTCTCAAAGCGTAACTCGTAGTCCGTATAGGCCTCGCCCTCGTCGAGCGGGCACCTAAAGCCGGGGTGTCCACCGATAAAGAACGGCATGTCCTCGGTGCCCTCGTTGGTCACCTCATAGGAGACGCGCACGGTATCCCCCTCAAGCGCATAACGAGCGACAAGCTTAAACGGGTACGGATAATCGCTCAGCAGCGCGGCGTTATCCTCCGAAGCCAGGCACATCGCCAGCTCGTTCTCGCTCTGGCTCAGCAGCTTCCACTCCTGTTTGCGCGCAAACCCGTGGCGAGCGAGCTTCACATGATGCCCGGCAAACGTCATGGCGCTACCATCACGCAGGCCTCCGCAAATCGGGAAGCAAATCGGTGCCTGGCCGGACCACACGGCGGGATCACCCTGCCACAGGTACTCGCGACCTCCAGCCTCAATCGAGGTAAACGAGCCGCCGGCCGTGGAGACCTTGATAGAAATCGAATCGTTGGAGAGAGCGTATTCCATTGTCCATCCTTTCGAACAACTGCTTTTTGCTCGCAAGAACCCGTCTCGGCCCTGACCAAAGGACAAACCCGCACGTTCATCGATGCGTCCGGTATCCCAGCCATGCAACGGGGTACCATACAGACATTGATGCAATTACAGCTGAAAGGCCTTCTTATGCGAACCATCATCCTTTATGCCTCACGCCACCACGGCAATACGAAAAAGCTCGTGGACGCCATCGTCGAGGCACACCCCGAGATCGATACCCTCGACGTCAAGGCGCTCGGCAAAAACGAGTATCCCAACCTGCACGAATATCATCTGATCGGTGTCGCCACGGGCATCTATTACTCCGAGATCGACAAGGACATGGCACGCGTGCTCACGAACGTGCTGCAGCCGCAGGACAAGGTGTTTGGCCTTATGACCTACGGTGGCAAAAACAAGTGGTACGGCAAGGATATCGATGGCATCTGCCGCATGAGGCAGGCCATCTTTATGGGCGTCTACGGCTGCCCCGGCTTTGATACGTGGGGGCCGTTCAAACTCACCGGCGGTGTCCAAAAGGGGCACCCGAACGCTGGGGAAATTAAGGGCGCCGTCGACTTCTTCGACAAGATCGAAGACGAGTATGGCGACATCATCGTCGAAGAGTATGCCAAGCGCGAGAAGCGTCTAGCCTACGAAAAGGAGCATCCTGCAGGAGGCCTGGTGGCCGGCGTTAAGCGCACGGCAAAGAAGATCGCTAACAAGCTGTAACTGTAAAGGTGCTTTTGAGCGTTTAACCCATACGGCGGGTCCGAGCAGATTCGGGCCCGCCGTCTTTTTCTATCGTTACTCGGTAAAGGCGTTACCGACGCTCTGACCGCCAACATACGTCTCGACGAGGGTGAGCTCGTGGTCGAACACGACAAAGTCGGCGTCGCGACCCGGCATGATGCTGCCGCACTTATCCTCGATGTGCGCGGAGCGTGCCGGCACCTCGGTTGCCATGCGAATGGCGATATCGGCGCTGGCGATGCCCCAGTCGACGATGTTCTTGACACCCTGGGCAAGCGTGAGCACCGAGCCGGCAATACTCTTGCCGTCGGCGAGCCAGCACAGGTTGTCCTTCATGATGACGTCCATGCCGCCACTGGTGTAGCTGCCCTCGGGCATGCCGCCGCAGCCCAGGCAGTCGGTGATGAGTACCGTGTGCTGCCAGCCCTTTGCCTGCAGCAGCGCCTTGATGGCGGCAGGGTTTACGTGCTTGCCGTCACAGATGATCTCAGCGTAGGTCTCGGGCGTGGACATGGCAGCACCCACGACACCGGGCTCACGGTGATGCAGCCCGCGCTGGCCGTTATAGGTATGCGTAAAGCAGCTGGCACCGGCGTTGATGGCGGCGATGCACTCATCGTAGGTGGCGTCGGAGTGACCGATGCTGGTCACGACGCCCTTCGCGTTGAGGGCGGCAGCATAGGTGGCAGCGCCATCGCGCTCAGCGGCCATAGCGCTCTTGACGATACGTCCGCCAGCAGCCTCCTGCCACTGGTCGAAGACCTCCTCGGAGGGATCGATCAGGTAAGCGGGGTTCTGCGCGCCCACGTGCTTCATGGTAAAGAAGGGGCCCTCCAGGTAGATGCCCTGAATGCGAGCACCGCAGAAGTCGGGGCCGCGACCCTCGTCCGCCTGGGCGATAGCGGCGCAGGCGTCCTTGATCTGCTCAACGCCATCGGTGAACGTCGTGGGCAGCCAGCTGGTGGTACCGCGACGGGCAAGCTCGGTCGAGCTGATATCGATGCCTTCGGGATCGTTATCGGTAGTTGAGTGGTTGTAGAAGCCATGGATGTGAGTATCGACCATACCCGGTGCGATCCACGATCCCGTGTAGTCCTTAATCTCGCAAGAGGGCTCGTCGGCCTGCCAGGCGCCAAAGACGCCATCCTCGACCATAAGATAGCCGCCCAGTTGCGGGCCTGCCGGCAAGAAGAACTTGTCAGCCTTAATTGCGTACGTGCTCATATGCACTCCTTGCTTCTAAAGCAGTTGACTGTGGTGATGCTTATACCCGGTCCATGTAAAAACAAAAAGCGCCCGCCCGCCGTTATGAGCGGACGGGCGCCCTTACAGGGGGACGCGATTAAGCGGTGAAGGGGTGAATCGTCACGCCCTTAACCACGCGGTTGACCGTGCCGGTGGGGCTCGGCGTATCGGGCGTGTTGCCCACGCGCACGGAGTTGAGCAGGCTGATAGCCTGGGCAAACATCACGAACGGCAGGGCAAGGTAGCCCTCGGGAAGCGCCTCGTAGCCCTTAAAGGTAAAGGACTCGCCCTCGTAGACGGTAGCGCCATCCTGCTGAACGGCAACGGTGTGCTGAGCGATCTTGTCGCCACCGATCTCGTTGAGGATGTCGATGTCGTACTGACGGGTGTAGGCGTCGTTGTTGACGAACACGAACACGAGGGTCTTGTCGTCGACGAAGGACTTGGGTCCGTGACGATAACCCATAGAGGTGTCGTAGGAAGTAGCGACCAGACCGTGAGCGAGCTCGAGGATCTTGAGCTGGCTCTCCTGGGCAAGGCCACCGAAGGAGCCGGAACCCAAGTAGGTCACGCGGTTGAAGTCGCCAGCCAGGTAATCGGCGACCTCGGGCTCACGAGCGATGACCTCCTCGCCCATCTTGGCGATGGTCTCGACCCACTCGGCCTTCTGCTCGTCGGAAGCCTCGTCAAAGATGAGGGTAGAGAGCAGGGTCATGCAGGTGTAAGAACCGGTCATGGCGAAGCCCTTGTCGTTGGCGCGCGGGATGAGCAGCGTCAGCGCATTGGGGTCATCAGCGGACTCGACGGCGAGCTTGCCCTCGGGAGCGCAGGTGATGTTGAGGAACTTGACGTTGTGGACGAGCTCCTTGGCGACGGCAACGGCGGCAAGGCTCTCGGGGCTGTTGCCAGAGCGGGCAAAGGAAACCACGAGCGTGGGATCCTCGGCGCGCAGGAAGTCGCGCGGCGCGCTCACGATGTCGGTCGTGGCGATGGGCTTAAAGTCGTAGAGATCAGTGTTGCCAGCGTGACGCAGGTACGGGGCGCAGGTATCGCCAACGTAGTCGGACGTACCGGCACCGGTGAAGACAACGGACAGACGGCCCTCGCCCATAGCGCGAGCCTCGGCCAGGAAGGCCTCGATGGCCTCCTTGTTCTCGCGATAGATGTTGAGCGTATCACGCCAAAGCTCGGGCTGCTGAGCAATCTCGGCCGTGGTGATCTGGGCGCCGAGCTCGGTGAGCTCCTCGACACTCTTCTCGAACATTTCTAATACCTCTCTCTAGAAGTAATCCTCTGACGTGCAATTATACACTTCAGTTGGTTATCTGGTAGTAACCAGTTAAATACAAAGAATCATCATATGGAAACGGTGAAAACACTAGTCGCTACGCTGGTGGTAAACCTTGTATTTAAACTGATCGGCACGAGCAACCGAGAGCGTATACTCCACAACCTCGTTTGACTCGTTATACGTAGTCCTAACCAAATCGAGCACAGGCGAGCCCTCGACGATTTCCAAAAGGTGGGCATCGGTGGGACGGGCTATGCTCGCATAGAACTCCTCTTCGGCCACGCGTATTTTTTGCTGAAAGTCTTGCTCAATCACATCGTAAAGCGGCTTACGCTCCAGCAGCGGTCGCTTTAGAGACAGAAATTGACGAACCGGTAGATAGCTGCGTTCGACCATCATGGGCATGTTGTCGGCAGAACGAAGGCGCTTGAGCTTAAAAATGCGATCACCGATACGTAATCCCATATGCTCGGCCAGATTCTTATCGGCCTCCATCTCGCAAAACTCGAGAATCGTGGTCTCGGGGACGCGACCCATCGCGCGCATCTGCTCGGTAAAGCTGTAGGACTGCATAAGATTGGTTGCCTTTGCCGAACGGTCGGTCACAAAGGTACCGCGACCGTGCTGCCGAACCACCAGTCCTAAACGCTCCAGTTCCTGCAGAGCTAGGCGTACCGTAGTGCGCGAGAGACCATAGCGCTCCGAAAGTTCGCGCTCGGAAGGAATCATGTCACCGGCGCGATATTCATGGTCAATCTTTTCGGTCAGAATATCGACCAGCTGATCGTACAGCGGTTGCTTACGCGCTCCGATCGCCATCCTATCCTCCCTTTTGCTCAAACTAGGCTACTACCTTGGGTGTTAAGCATTATCGGTCTGCAACACCCGAATCATTAAGAAAATCAGAACCACCCTTAAAAAGGGTGGTTTGCTCTTAGGGTATAACCCACGG